>NZ_JAWOAI010000189.1:0-17178 GCF_033194735.1 Streptomyces sp. W16 | reverse complement strand
CGCCGCGTCGGCCGACCAGCACAACATCGACCATCGTGGGAACGGCGCGCTGACCATCGGCGACCACCGCACCCGCACCACGTCCGCTCCCGGCAGGGCGTTCGCCGTGTACACCGCGCCGGCCCGCAGCCTCGGGCGGCAGGCCGACGCGTTCACGATCCGCCCCCGGGCCCACGTGCCGGCCGGAACGCAGGTGGTGACCGAGGTGAGGGGAAGCGATCACCCCGGACGGTGGACGCAGTGGACCACCCCGGATCGCGCCGGTCGGCTACGGCTCGCGCAGGCCGTCTCCGTCGTCCAGGTGCGGCTGACCCTGCTCGGCAGCCGTACCGCCGCCCCTGTGGTGTCGGCCGTGTCCGTACACGCCGACCTCACGCAGTCGGCTCCCCGGGCACCCCGCGCGCTGACCGCGGCCTCCCCGACGTACCGGATCTTCGCCACCAGGGAGGGCCTGGCCGGGCAGACCACGGCCAACGACCATGTCATCCAGCAGCGCGACCACTTCGTCGCGCTGCCGTCCCGGCGGATGCTCGCTTCCAACGGCGGCAACGAGTACCAGGTGCGCCTGTGCTACCAGCGCACGGGACGCTGCGAGACGGCACCGGTGTGGGACGTCGGCCCCTGGAACACCCAGGACGACTACTGGAACCCGTCCGCGCAGCGGCAGATGTGGGGTGACTTGGCGCAGGGCACGCCCGAGGCGCAGGCGGCCTACCAGTCCGGCTACAACGGCGGCCTGGACGAGTTCGGGCGCAGGGTCGCCAACCCGGCCGGCATCGACGTGGCCGACGGCACCTTCTGGGACGGCCTGGGCATGACGGACAACGACTGGGTGGACGTGACCTTCCAGCCGTCCGGCGACACCGGCGGGCAGACGAACGTCACGGCGTGGATGGAGGCCAACGTCCGCTCCTGCGCCTCCACTTCCTGCGGCGCGGTGAGCAAGGTGTACCCGAACCAGAGCTACCCGGCCAACTGCTGGAAGACCGGCCAGCTCGTCACCGACGAGGGCTACACCAGCGACAAGTGGATCGAACTGCCCCTGAACGCGGGCGGTGTCGGCTACGTCAGCGGCATCTACCTCAAGGGCGACGCGACCGGCGGCGTGACACGCCAGTGCGGGACCTGAGCCGTCCCGTGCCGGCAGCCACCCCGTAACGTCCCGGAGTCCCTCCTGAGCCGCGGTACGGCACCGTCGTTGCCTGCACACCGAGGCGAAGAGAGGGCGAGGACCATGAGACCGAGGCCGACGGGAAGAGCGGGTTGGGCGGCGACACTGACGGCGCTGCTGATGACGGCGGGACTGTGCGCGAGCGCACCGGCCGCGTCCGCGGCGCCCACCGCCCGCCCCGACTTCCGGCTGCCGTTCCCCTGCGGGCAGACCTGGCAGCTCCAGACGTATCTGGGCCACGAGCCCGACGACAAGAAACTCGACATGTACCACGTGGACGGCCCGACCCTCGGCGCCACCGTCACCGCGTCCACCGCCGGCACGGTCACGGAGTTCTTCGAGCCCGGCGGCATCGAGATCAACCACGGTGGCGGCTGGTTCAGCGTCTACCTGCACATGGACCGCGTCGACGTCCACCTGGGCCAGCAGGTCGCGTCGGGGGACCCGGTCGGGCGGCTGGGACTGGTCGGCACGGAGGAGGCGCATCTGCACTACGAGCAGCTGTACGACACCAACGGCGACAACGACGGCGAGACGGACGAGATGGTCCACCCGGTGCTCCAGGGCACCGAGTACCGGCTCACGCCCGACGGCCCCTTCCCTCGCGTCACCAGCACCAACGCCTGTGACGGCGGGGGAGGGCAGCCGGCCCGGTACTGGGTCGACACCTTCGCCGACGCCACCGGCTATCCGGACGCCGACTGCGTGCACGACAGCACACCGCGGTGCGCCGCTCAGGGCACGCTGCGCAAGGGCACCAACTACGTCCTGTGCAGGAAGTGGGGCGACGAGGTGCGGGTCGGCACGGCGTACAACCACTGGTGGCTGCTGACCGACCTCGACGAGAGGACGCCGGGCGGCGGGGGACGGGCGTACGTCTCCGCCTACTACCTCGACAGATGGGGCAACGACGAAGCGAAGGACAACGACGGCCGGGACATCCCCGCATGCACCTGATCCGGCCGGCCGAGGGGTCGGCCGGCCGGATCAGGAGGGCTCATCGGCACGTGGGCAGGGCTGGCCGGTCCTTCGTGCGCACAGCGGGGAACCACGCGGTGGCGTCGGCCGCGCCGCCCGGCAACCGGACGCGGTACCACTGGGTGGAACGGGTGCTGAACTCGTCGGTCACCGGCAGCCCTTGAGGCAACCGGCACTGCGCCATGAGGACGTCTCCGTGCCATACGCGGGTGGCCACCACGTTGTCGACGGTGTACGGCGCCAGGGGGTCGATCGCCAGACCGAGGCTGCACTGCTGATCACGGTCGGCAGCATGGGCCCGGCAGGTCGGCTCGACGTTGTACACCGTGATGGCGGCGGGTCCGGCGGTGTCGGAGACGTTCTCGGCATGGACCGGGCGGTCCCCGGTCGCACTGTTGTCGTCCGCGACGTAAACCCATCCGGCGACCGTCGCCGCGCACAAGGCCGTGGCCGCCGCGGCACCGAGAGCGACCCGTCGACGGCGCCGATCCCCGCGGGCACGCGCCGCACCTGTGCCGCCGGCCGCAGCGCTGTCACCATGGCCCGATGCACCGATGCGGGCCAGCAGGAGTTCCGCGGTGCAGGCGGCGCGTGCCTCATGGGTGGGGGCGAGGCAGTCGGTGGCCAGATCACGCCAGAACGGCGGCACTGCGGGATCCAGCCGCAGGGGTGCCCGTCCGCCGGCGTACTCCTGCGCCGCGGCTCCCCGCGCGGCCGGGGTCGCGCCGGGGAAGGGGGAGGTGCCGCCGGTGAACATCTGGTGGACCATGATGCCGAGCGCCCAGATGTCGGCGCTCGGCCGCGCCTGCACACCGCGTTCGCCCAGCGGGGCCTTCCAGCGCTCGGGCGGCAGATAGTCGGGAGTGCCCAGGGGCGGGATCCACCCATGCGTGCCATGGGTGCCGTCGAGCTCCGCGGCCAGCCCGAAATCCGACAGGCGAACCGCTCCGTCCGCCATCAGGAGAACGTTGTCGGGCTTGAGATCGCCGTGCACCCAGCCCAGGTCGTGCAGATGGGCCAGGCCCTCGCAGATCTGCGTCAGGATCCGCTCGGCCTGCCCGTCCGCCAACCCCGCCTCACAGCCGAGGAGTTGGCGCAGACTGCGCTCGGCACGCTCCATCACCAGCACGATCGCGCCGTCGAGTTCGGCGTGGTCCGGTTCGTTCAGTACGAGTGAGTCGAGCACCCGGATCAGACGGGGATGCCGCGCCCGGCGCCCGAACTCGACCTCGCGGTGGGCACATTCCAGCAGTCCGCGCGCCTGCCGAGGGGCGAGTCCGGACGTGGGCAGGAACTTCAACGCGACGACGGCCGGGTCGTCCGTCCCGCGCACGCTCCGGCCCTCGTAGACCCATCCCCAGCCTCCGTCCGCGATCGGTTCCCCCACCTCCCAGTCTCCGAACCGGTAACCGGCTGGAACACGCTCGGCCGCACGGCTCACCGGGCCACCGCCCGCGCCTGGGCGCCACCGCAGGAGGCCGCCGAACGGGACGGAAGCAGCCCCAGATGGGCCTCGCCGACCAACCCGAACCGCAGGGCGATTCCGACCAGTGCCTCGCGCTTGCCGTTGCGGCGGGCGCCGCGGCCCGCGTCACGCGTCTCAGGCAGGACGATGCGGAGTTTCTCCTCGGCGAGGTAGTCGATGTGAGCACTCACCCCGCGGGCGGTGAGGCGCGCGCACTGCGGAAGCTGCCGCAGACGTTCGACGATCTCGGGCGTGGTGGGAACGGCCAGCGCGGACTCGTCGCGCAGTCGGGGCTCGCACAGGGCGACCAGAACCAGGAAGTACGTGGCGGTCTCGTCGAGCGAGTACGCGGTCAGGGTCTGGGTACCCCGACGGCCGCCGTCCGTCCCCTGAGGGTCCAGGTACACGTGGTCGGGGGCGAACACCTGGAAACTCACCACCTGGTCCCGGGTGGGCAGGACGACACGCGCGAACTCGAAGGGGATGGGCGCCCCGAGGCGGCGCGGTGGCACCCGCAGGTACTCGCCCGCGCCCTCCGGGTTCTCCACCAGGTAGCTCTGAGTGGCGCTGTGGTTGCTCAGCAGCCAGTGGTCCTCGCTCACCCGGATCTCCCCGGCCAGCCGCGACACGGCCGGATCGTCGAGCCGCAACTCCACGGCGACGGAGTCCGAGCCGCGGCCGAAGCGGGCGACCTCGCCCGCGCCGAGCCGCAGCGTCAGCGGCGGGTCCTGTGGCACATGGATCAGTACGCCGCTCATCGTCCCCCGATTCCGGCCGCGGGTGCCTTTCCCGTGCAGGCCGACTGCCGCACATCGAGCGGCCCGACACAGATCTGTCGATCGTCACCGACCCCGACTTCCCGGCCCCCGTTCCGGGCCGTTTCTCTTCCGGATAAGGCAGGCACACGAGCGCTGGTCATCGCGCACACCCCGTTTACCTCGATTCCTTCCGCTTTTCCGCACGCAGGTCGAAGGAGCACACGAGCCCCATTCGTTAACACCGCTGCCGGAGTGCGGCGGTTGCGTGCGCGAGGACTCTTGCACAAAGGTCTTCGCGATGAGTCTCGGGGCACTGGCTTTGGCAGCGGTGTGCGACTTCCTGTGGTCAGCCGGTGCTCGTCCAGCGGGAGGAGTCCGCGGCGCTGCGTTCGACGGCCCGCATTACGTACTGGACCTGCAGGCCGTCGGCGAACGACGGTCTCAGGTCGCTCGCGTCCTCCGCCACCGCGGTCAGGAAGTCGCGGACCTGGTGGACGAACGCGTGCTCGTAGCCCAGGCCGTGACCGGGCGGCCACCAGGCACCCAGGTAGGGGTGTGCGGGCTCGGTGACCAGGATCCGGCGGAATCCCGCCTCCGTCTCCGGGTCGGTGGCGTCGTACAGCAGGAGCTCGTTCATCGACTCGAAGTCGAAGGCGATCGACCCACGTGAGCCGTTCACCTCGATCCGCATGGCGTTCTTGCGTCCCGTGGCGAAGCGGGTCGCCTCGACCACGACGAGTGCGCCCCTTGCCAGCCGGCCGGTGAACGCGGTCGCGTCGTCGACGGTCACCCGCCCGCGCTGTTCCCCTACCTGCGCCGACAGGCCGCTGGACTCCGTCGGCAGGGGGCGCTCGATGACGAAGGTGGCCTGGGTCGCCGACACACCGGTGAGGCGTTCGCCGGTCAGGTGCTGGAGCAGGTCGATGACGTGCGAACCGAGGTCCCCCAGCGCACCGGAGCCGGCCCGTTCCCTGCGCAGCCGCCACACCAGCGGGAATTCCGGATCGACGATCCAGTCCTGAAGGTACTGGGCCCTGACGTGCCGTACTTCGCCGATCCGGCCCTCGGCGATCAGGCGCGCGGCGTGTGCCAGTGCGGGTACGCGCCGGTAGTTGAAGCCGACCATCGACCGGACGCCGCCCTCTGCGGCGACCTGCGCGGCGGCGGCCATCCGCTCGGCCTCCTCGACCGTGTTGGCGAGGGGCTTCTCGCACAGCACGTGTTTGCCGGCGGCCAGAGCGGCGATCGCGATGTCGGCGTGGGAGTCGCCGGGGGTACAGATGTCGACGACGTCCACGTCGTCGCGTCGTACCACCTGCTGCCAGTCGGCCGCCCAGTCGCCCCATTCCAGCCGCTCGGCGGCCCGGGCCGCGCCCTTCGGGTCACGGCCGCAGACGACGGTCATGTCGACGTCGAAGGGCAGGTCGAACACTCGGGGTGCGGTGCGCCAGGCCTGGGAGTGCACGGCGCCCATGAACGAGTGGCCGATCATCGCCACCCCGAGACGCGGGCGGCCGGAAACGGGGTCGGAAGAAGGGCGGGGCACGAGGTCTCCGTATCGGTGGGGCGTCAGGCGGAGGCGGCGGCGGGCGGGGTCTGGTGCAGGGCGAGGGCACCGCGGACCGACGGCCAGCCGGCAAGCGCGGCACGTACGTCCGGGCGGGCCTCCTCGTGCAGGGCCGCCGCGTACGCCTGGTCGAGTACGTCGTCGACGCGTACGCGTTGTCCGGTCCGGGCCGACTCCACCGCGGCCTCGACCATCGCCAGGCTCATGGTGTTCTCGTGCACCTCGCCCATGGGCGTGCTGCCGGTGCGCAGCGACTCGACGAAGACCCGCAGCGCTCCGGCGATGTCGGAGTACGGCGAGCGGGGCCGCTCGGCGGCTTGTACGTCGGCTGCTAGCACGGGCTCGTTGTCGCCGTCCCACAGCGCCGAGCCCTTCTCGCCGCTCGCCCGCCACACACCGTTCCAGGACGTCTCGGCGCCCGGACTGCACCAACTGCCGTTGTACGCATAGCGCGCGCCGCCCTCCATCTCGAAGACGGCGCTCGCGGCGGCGTCGCCGTCGTACCAGCTCCACGGCGGGTTGTACGCCTGGCAGTAGGCGGAGACCGGGTCGGCGCCGAGCAGGAAACGCGCCGAGTCGAAGGCGTGGATCGCCATGTCGATCAGCAGCGGGTACGCCATCTCCTCGCGGAAACCGCCCATGTGCGGAGCCTTGAAGAACTCGGTCGTCAGCGTGCCGATCGCGCCCAGTTCCCCCAACATCCCGCGTAGGGCGAAGAGTTGGGGGTTCCAGCGCCGGGACTGGCTCACCATGAACAACTCGCCGCTCACCTCGGACGCGGCGGCCAGCGACAGGGCGTGGGCCAGGGTGTCGGCGATCGGCTTCTCGCCGAGGACGGGCAGCCCGGCGAACAACGCGGCGGTGGTGATGGGGTGGTGGGCCACCGGAACCGTCACGTTGACGATCGCCTGGGCGCCGGTGTCGGCCGCGAGCACGACTGCGTCGGAGCCGACCGGGAGGTCCGGCCGGCCCAGGTCGGCGGCGGACCGCCGGGCGGTGTCCAGGTCGAGGTCGACGATGCCGGCGAGTTCGGTCTCGGGTGCGGCGGTGACGGTGGCCAGCCACTGCTGCCCCATGGAACCGGCACCGACCACCAGCACACGAAGGGGGCTGTCGGGCCCGCAGAGGATCGTCCGGTGGGTCATCGAAGCGGCCCCGAGTAGTCGACGCCGTTGAAGAAGTCGTCGGTGTCATAGCGCAGCAGTACCGGGTGGGTGCGCTCGGGCCGGTCGGTGCGCGCCCATTGCACGCCGTTGGCGATCACCCGGCGGATGTCCTTGTTGTGGTAGACGGGGTAGTCCTGGTCGCCGGGGCTGAAGTAGAAGATCCGGCCGTGGCCGCGGCGGAACGTACACCCGCTGCGGATCACCTCGCCCCCCGTGAACGAGCTGACGAAGACCAGCTCGTCCGGGACGGGGATGTCGAAGAACTCGCCGTACATCTCGTCCTCTTCGACGACCAGCGGATGCGGAACTCCCTTGGCGATCGGGTGCGTTGGGTTCACCGTCCACACCAGCTCACGATCGTGCTCGTTGCGCCAGCGCAGCGTGCAGCTGGTGCCCATGAGCTTGACGAAGATCTTCGACCAGTGGCCGGAGTGCAGGACTACGAGGCCCATGCCGGACAGGACGTGGCGGTGCACCCGTTCCACGACCTCGTCGGACACCTCGGCGTGAGCGGCGTGGCCCCACCAGGTGAGGACGTCGGTCGAGGCCAACACCTCTTCGGTCAGGCCGTGTTCGGGGTCGTCCAGCGTGGCGGTGCGGATGGCGCAGGCGTCACCGAGGTTCTCCTTGATGCCCTCGGCGATCGTGGTGTGCATGCCCTGCGGGTAGATCTTGGCCACGTGCTCCTCGATCTTCTCGTGGCGGTTCTCACCCCACACGGTCACGCGGATCGGGGCCGGGGGCGGTGCGGAAGACGTGGTCACAGAGGTGTTCTGCCTTTCTCCGAAGTCGCCCTGGGGGCGGGTCATTTGACGGCTCCGCCGGTCACGCCGGTGGCGATGTAGCGCTGTGCCACCAGCAGCAGTACGAGAGCCGGGACCGAGGCGAGGGTCGCGGTGGCCATCACCGCGTTCCAGTCGCTGACGTGGGAGCCGAGGTACTGGTAGAGGCCGAGGGTGACGGGGCGGACGTCCTCGGTCGTCGTCAGGGTCAGCGCGAAGAGGAAGTCGCTCCAGGTGAACAGGAACGTGAACAGCCCCGCGGTGATGAGGGCGTTCCTGCTCATCGGCAGGACGATCGAGACGAACGCCCGCACCCTGCCCGCCCCGTCCACCCGGGCCGCCTCGATCACCGAGATCGGGATGTTGCCCATGAAGGCCCGCAGGATCAGGATCGCGAAGGGAATACCCGCGGTGGAGTCGGCCAGGACCAGACCGGGGATCGAGTTGAGCAACCCGAGGTCGTTGTACGCGCTGTAGAGCGCGTTGGCGACGACGATGCCGGGGACCATCTGGCTGATCAGGATCCCGAACAGCACCGGACCTACCCAGCGCGCGTTGACATGGGCAAGCGCGTACGCGGCCGGGCTGGCGACGATCAGGCTGAACACCACGCTCCCCACCGCAACGACCAGGCTGGTCAGGAGATTTGGCCCCTGCTGGCTCAGTGCGGTGGCGTAGCCGTCGAGGTTCAGGTGGGTCGGGAACCAAGGCGTGCTCACAGCGGTGTTGGCCGGCTGGAGGGAGACGTTGACCATCCAGTAGACCGGGAAGAGCATCACGGCCAGGATCAGCGCGCCGATCGCGGTGTATCCCCAGGGTCGCCGGGAGCGCCACCGGCGGGCGGGTGTGCGTGTGACCGGCTGGACCGGTGCGTGCGTGACAGTTGCCATGACGGCCTCACTGCTCGACGGCGCGGCGATTCGCGCGCAGGTAGAGGACGGCGAAGACCAGCGAGATGACGATGAGGATGTTGCCGAGCGCGGCACCCTGTCCGAAGTCGAACTGCTGGAAGGAGAGTTGGTAGGACTGACTGGCGATGGTCTGCGTCGCGTTCGCCGGTCCGCCGTTGGTGAGCCCGAGGATGACGTCGAGCACCTTGACCGTGTAGACGACGCCGAGGACGAGCACCACGCTGACCACGGGCCGCAGCAGAGGCCACGTCACGTGCCGGAACGCCCGCCAGCCCGTGGCGCCGTCCAGGGCCGCCGCCTCGTACAACTCCTCGGGGATGTCCTGGAGTCCGCCGTAGAGGATCGCGACGTTGAACGGGATCCCGATCCAGATGTTGACCACGATCACCGCGAACAGCGCCAGCGAGGTGCTGGTCAGCCAGCCGGGACGGTCCTGTACGAGGTGCAGGGCGCCGAGGAACCGGTTGAGCACGCCGTTGTCCTGGTCGAGGATCCAGCGCCACACCGCACTGGAGACGATCAGCGGCACCAGCCACGGCAACAGCAGCAGCGAGCGCAGTACGCCGTTCAGCGGGAACCTGCGGCGGAAGAACAGGGCGATCGCCAGGCCGGTGAGGAACTGCCCCGCGATCGAACCCACCGTGAACAGCACGGTGTTGAGGAGCGCCTTGTCGAAGACGGAGGACGAGATGACGGCCCGGTAGTTGGCGAAGCCGACCCAGGGCGCCTGGCCGGTGTAGAAGGTGGTCGTCGTGTAGTGCTGGAAGCCCATGACGACGTTCTTCACGACCGGGTAGCCGAAGAAGGCGACCATGTAGGCCAGGGCGGGCAGCAGGAACAGCACGTGGGACTGGCGCAGGCGACCGCGTTTGCCCAGCCTCCTGCCCGACGGGGCACTGTCCACGGCCCGCACCGACCGGCGTATCACGTCAGCCATCCTGGGCCTGCTTCAGTGCCTTCGCCGGAGTCGCCCCCTGGGTGAGAGCGGTCTGCATCGCGGTGTAGATCTTGGTGGCGGCCTTCGGCCAGTCCTTGCCCAACTCACCTGTGCGGGCACGGGCGTTGCGCACCTGGTCGGTGAACGCCTTCATGCGGGGTTGTTCGGCGGCGAACTTGTCCATCAGCGCGGTCTTCGTCGGCACGGTCTGGCGCTGCTGGGCCAACGACAGCTGGTTCTTGTCGGAGTTGAGGCACGCGACGACCTTGGCCGCCTTCTCCTGGCGCTGCGCGTTGCCGGTCTGCGGGACGGTCCAGGTCTCACCGCCCAGCGGGACTACGGGAGTTCCGCCGGCCTTGGGCACGGGGATCGGTACGACGCCGTAGTGCAGGCTCGTCTTCTTGTCGAGGATCGGGAACTGCCAGGGGCCGTTGATCATCATGGCCGCGTTGCCCGCCGCGAACTGGTCGTTGGCGTCGGCCTGGGCCCAGCTGACCACCGACTTCGAGGCTGATCCGTCCTTGACCAGGTCCACCCAGAGCTGAAGTGCCTGCGCGACCTGGGGAGTTGCTATGTCCTTCTCGTCACCGCCGTTGGACCACATGAAGGGCAGGAACTGCCAGGTCCCCTCGTAGGTGGCCGGTGCGGCGAAGGCGATGCCGTACCTCTTGCCCGAAGTGAGCTTCTTGGCGGCCGACTTGAGCTCGGCCCAGGTGGTGGGCGGCTTGACCCCCGCCTTGTCGAGCATGTCCTTGTTGTAGAAGAGGCCGAGCGTGTTGGTCACCGGTTGCAGGCCGTAGAGCTTGCCCTGGTAGGTCGAGGCGTCCACCACGCCCTTGGCGTATCCGTCCGCTTTCAGGCCGAAGTCGCTGAGTGGGGCGAGGGCGCCGCTGGCGGCGATCTGTTGCAGGTCCGGGTTGTCGAGCATCAGGACGTCGGGCAGGGTCCGCGACGAGGCCTGTTGCAACACCTTGGGTATCAGGGACGGGCCGGCCACGGCCTCCCGCTTGATCTTGACGCCGTTCTGCTGTCCGCACGCGTCCAGGACCTTCGCGTAGATCCCCTTGTCGGGCTGATCGGCGTAGTAGTCCATCACCCGCAGTGTGTCGGCGCCGCCGGACGATCCGGCACTCGAACCACAGGCGCTCAGGGAGAGCGGCGCCAGGAGTGCGAGGGCCACCGTCAGTGTCGTTCTGCTGAGGATCGCTCGTCGTTGAGCCATGTTCTTCTCTCCTCGATCGGCGCTGTCTCGGGCGGACCGCGCGGGGGTGTCGATGCGTATCGACAGCAGTGACGCGTCATCCCCCTTGACACGAACAGTGGGGATCAGCGGGCAGGCAGGCTGGTCTGACGCAGGGTCAGACGTGGGGTCACCAGTTCAACGGTCGAAGTGGTGGGCACGCTCTCGCGGTTGAGCAGCCGGAACAGGATCCGCATCGCGCGGCGCGAGACGTCCCTGGGTTCCAGCGAGAGGTTGGTGACGGGGGGTGTGGAGGTCTCGGCCGTGCGGTCCGTGCACAGTCCGATGACGGACAGGTCGCGGCCCGGCACCAGACCGCGGTCCAGCAGGCTCTGCAACGTCGGCTGGATCAACTGGGGATCGGGCACGACGAGTCCGAGTCTTCCGCCACCGCCGGGCACCGGTTCCGCGAGCGCCTCGTCGAGGGCGGCCTCGGCTCCGGCGCGGCTGGTGTCCGGCGGGCTCACCTCGGCGTAGGTGATGCCGTGCGCGGCGGCCGATTCCTCGGCCCCCCGCAGGAAACGGCGGACGAAGTTGACGTCACGCGCCATCACGTCACGCGGGTAGCCGAGCAGGACGACGCGGTCGTGCGCGGAGGCGGCCAACTCGTCCACCGCCATGCGTCCGGCCAGGGTGTAGTCCAGGTCGACGCAGTACAGGCCCGCGGGGTCGTCCGGCACGCCGATCAGGATGACGGGCACGCTCAGACCGGCCGCCACGGGGATGCGCGGGTCCTTGGACCCGACCTCCATCAGCACGATCGCGTCGCACAGGGACTGGTCGCTGAGCCGGGTGAGGCCCTCGGCGCCCTCGTCCTCGGTGGCCAGGATGACGTTGTGGTCCTCTTCCCGGGCGCACTTGGTGATCGTCTCGATGAAGGGCAGCACCCCTGTCATGTCGGCCCCGGGCGCGAACGGCACGACCAGGCCGATGACTTGGCTGCGCTGACTCGCCAACGCCCGTGCACCGGCGTTGGGTTGGAACCCCAACGTCTCGATCGCCTCCTCGACCCGACGGCGGGTCTCGGGGGATATCGACCGGCGTCCGCTCATGACGTAGGAGACGGTGCTCTGGGAGACGCCCGCCAACCGGGCCACATCCCGGCTTGTCACCATGCGAGCACCTCCCTCGGTTCCCTCGGTGTCGATACGTGGTGTCGATACGTATCGACTGACTGGGACGAGACTGTAGGGAGGGGCCGCGAACGACGGCAAGGGTCGTGCAGGAAAAAGTTCCGCAGGGCTGGTACTCGCTCCTCAGGAGGCAACCGAGGCCGCGATGGCCGGCTTCCGGGTCGGGTACGTAACCCCCTTCCGCTCCTTCCGCCTCCCGACGAGTCCGGCATACCGAGCCCTGTCCGCCACTGCGGCTGTGCCTCCGACATCGCGAAAGCTGAGTGGGCCCTTCTCTAACCGCTGTCCGCCGACCCCCACGACTCTGGCCGACAGGAGGAGATAGGACAGTGCGGCCAGGCCGTGCGTATGGGGGTGTTGCTGGGACCACCGGGGCCTTCCCCGACGGTGGGGTTGCTGCCTCCGCCCGTGAAACCGGCCGCCAGCCGGAGTGATCACGCCGCCTCGCGCTTCGCGCCTGTCGCCAGGGCGGTCAGGAGGGCATAGGGGATCGACGTATCCCCACCGTGTGCGGGCCCAGCTGAGTCTCGGCCCGCACAGGGTGTCGGCGGGGGCGCGGGTGACCTCGTGGGCTCAGCCCGCGTAGGTCGCGAACAGTTTGGAGAACTGGTACGGGGTCTGCGGGATGTTAGTGCACTTGCTCAGGGCACCGGTGCAGGCGTTCCCGTCGCGGGTGACGTCCCAGAAACCCAGTTCGCCCAGGTGGTTCTGCTGGGCGAAGGTGAGGACCTGCTGCGCGTCGGCGGCGGTGAACACCTCGCTGGCGTTGTCGTTCTGGCCGAGCATCGGAGTGAGGCCGACCATGGCCCAGGTCTGGGCGGTGGTGAGGTTCGGCCACACCGAGGCGATCTGGGCGCGGGTCGAGGTCGCGGCCTGGATGGCGTAACTGCCCATCTTCCCAGACGGGTTGGGCGCGGCGCCGTCGCCGTAGTCCATGGCCATCAGGTTGACGGTGTCGACGTTCAGGTTGTGCGACTTGGCGGAGTTGAGGATGTAGACGCCGTCCGCGGTCAGGCCGCTGGGCAGGACCGGGAGCGTGAGCGTGACCTTGAGGTCGCGGCCCTTGGCGCGCTGCGCGGCCTGGACGGCGGCTACGGCCGTCGAGCGCCGGTCGATCGAGGCGTGGTCGACCGTTGCGGCGCCCTCGATGTCGAAGTCCACGCGGTCGAGGGCGTAGGCGTCCACGACCTTCTGGTACTGCGCTTGGAGCGCGGTCGTGCTGGTGCAGGCGAGGGCGAGTTCGGTGCCCGACGCGCCGCCGAAGGACGGCCGGACGTCACCGCCCATTGCGCGCAGTGAGTCGAAGTCCGCCCGGTCCCAAGCCGCGCCTGGGTCATAGGAGTTGAACCAGCTTGCCGAGCAACCGGTCGACCCGGCGGTGATGAAGCCGAGCGAGAACTGCCGCAGCCCCGTGTTCGTGGCGATCTGCGTGAGGTTCGGCGTCGGGTAGGCGCCAAGGTCGATGAAAGGGGCTGCCACGCCGGGAGTTGTGCCGCTGCCCGCGGTCGCGGTGAGCGTCGCGGAGTGCGCCGACTCGTTGTTGGAGTCGTCGAGCGCGGTCACCGAGAAGCTGTGGCTGCTGCCGGGGAGCAGGCCGATCACCTTGAAGGTGGTGCCGGTTCCGGAGGTGGTGGCGATGACGTTGCTGCCCTCGTAGACCCGGTAGCCGACCACGCCGACGTTGTCGGTCGAGGCGTTCCAGCCCAGCGTGACGCTGCCGGCGCCGGTGGCCCGGACGGCGAGGCCGGAGGGGGTCGAGGGCGCGACGGTGTCGGCGGGGACGCCGGCGCAGGGGCCGTTGTTGATCAGGCAGGCGCTCGGCGCGACGACCGACCCGCTGTAGCTGAAGTCCATGCCGACGACGGGCGCGGAGTCACCGGGGGCGAGCGGGGCCTCCCAGGTGGGGGAGGTGATGGTGTACTGCGTCCCGCTGTGGGTGAGCGTGCCGTTCCACGAACTGGTGACGGCCTCGGTGGCGGGCAGGGTGAAGGTGATGGTCCATGAACTGACCGTGTGGGTGGACTTGTTGGTGACTGTGTAGCCGCCCTCGAAACCGGCACCCCAGGTGGAGGTGATGCCGAAGGAGGCGATCAGACCGGTGTTGTCGGCCGCGTGGGCGGCCGGGGTGGCGAACGTGGCCATGCCGCCGACCATCAGGGCGGCGGTCAATGCGGCGCGCAGCGAGGCACGTCTCATGCGGATGCTCCTCCGTGGGGCGAGGACGCGCACGGCGTCGCGCCGGTACGCGGATTGCGGTGCCCTGCACGCCCGTCGCACGGTGGCGAGGTGCGGGTGGGGAGGAGCCGTGCGACGTGTTCAGGGCGGGGTGAGGCAGGGGGAAACCGTCGAACGGTGAGTCGTGAATTTAATCGGAAACTTTCCTTACATCTGCCTGCGTAGCGAAGCGTGGCTGGCCGCGTCGGCCGGCGTCAAGAGATCCGGGAAAGATTCGTCTAGACCAATTCCGGTCCAGAGGGCGCGAGTTGCCGCAGGAGTCGGTCTCGGGGAGCGCGCCGAGGCGACGCCGGCCCGCGGGAGGGGGCGTCCGTGCACACACGGACGCCCCCTCCCGCGGATTGTCACCGCAGTCCGCTGTAGGCGGCCATGATGATCTCCATGCCGCGGTTGTCCTCCTGCTGCTCCCGGTCGATCATCTGGTTCATCACGTAGGCCACCGTCATACGTGCATCGGGGTCGCTCGCGACCAGCGAGCCGCCCCATCCGCCCCATCCGAAGGTATTGCCGAACTTGCCGAAGCCCACGGTCCAGGACATCGGGTTCCGCAGCACCCGGTCCTCGCCGCGGAACACCTCCTGCCACGCGGGCTCGCAACCCTGGGGGGACAGCAGCCGCACGCCACCGGCGGAACCCCGGTTCGCCAGTACTGACTGGACGAGGGCGACAGACCGAGCGTTGCCGAAGCCGTTCACCGCGGGGATCTGCGCACGGCGCCAGGCCACGGAGTTGGCGTCCCTGACCCGGACCACGGCACCGGTGTACTCCCGACGTGTGCCGTCCGGTCCGGACGGTGCGCCGGCGGCGTACTCGTCGGTCAGTGACGGCGGCGGGATGAGCGGTGCGACGCGGCGGTCGTCGTCGGCGGAGAGCCCGATGTGGAAGTCCGCGCCCAGCGGTTCGGCCACTTCCTCGGCGAAGAAGTCGCCGAGGCTGCGGCCGGTGATGCGGCGGACGATCTCACCGATCAGGAACCCGAAGGTGAGCGCGTGGTACCCGGCGGCGGTTCCCGGTTCCCATTCGGGGGCCTGCGCGGCCAGCGCTGCCGTCACGCTCTGCCAGTCGTAGAGGTCCTCGACCGCCGTCAGCCCGGACAGGTCCGGCAGCCCCGCGGTATGGGACAGCACGTGGCGTACCAGCAGACTCTCCTTGCCCGCCGCTGCGAACTCCGGCCAGTAGGCGGCGACCGGTGCGGACAGATCGAGCCGGCCTCGGTCGGCCAGGACGAGCGCGCACAAGGCGGTCATGTTCTTGGTCGTCGAGTTCACGCCCGTGAGGGTGTCGCGCTCCCAGCCGACGGTGCGGTCCGCGTCCGCGTACCCGCCCCAGATGTCGACCACCGGTTCGCCGTCGAGGCAGACGGCGACCGAGGCGCCCACATCGTCCTTGCCGAGCGAAGCCGCGAGGGCCTCCTCGACTGCGGCGAACCGCGGCTCGCACATCCCCTTAACATCAGTCATGTACGCAAGCCTCAGCCAACGCCGAGGCCACCCGCCCGACAATTTCCGCACGGCTTCTGTCGGGCCGAGCGCGACGAAATCACCTACACCTGAAGACGGTCCGGCCGGCCGTATCGGCAGCCGGTCTCGTGGGCTCGGGGACCCCTCGAACGGCAGGTGGGTCGCCACAGCGCACCCGGCCGCAGGAGCTGCCACAGCCGAGTGCTCGTTCCCACGGGGAGACTCAAGGAAGAGGGACGGAGACACGTGCTGGAGCGGCTGAATCAGGCACTGGACCACCTGGAGGCCTGCCTCGACCAGGAGGTCGACGTGGCCGAGGCGGCCCGGATCGCCGCGGTGTCGGAATACCACTTCCGGCGGCTGTTCTCCGCCCTCGCCGGTATGCCACTCCCGGTCTACGTGCGGCGCCGGAGGATGACGCTCGCCGCGGCCGAGGTGCTGGCCGGTGAACGCACGCTGCTCGATGTCGCGGTGCGGTACGGCTACGGCTCGGGCGAGGCGTTCGCCCGGGCGTTCCGGTCGGTGCACGACATCGGGCCGGGCGAGGCCCGGCGCACGGGTGCGCTGCTCACGGCACAGCCGCGCATGTCCTTCCGCGTCGTCGTCGAAGGGAGTACGACCATGCGGTACCGGATCCTGGAGAAGGAGGCGTTCCGGGTCGTCGGCAGGAAGGCTCGGGTCCCGCTCGTGCACGAGGGGGTGAACGCGGTCGCCGCGGCGCACCTGGAAAGCCTGGACGAGCAGGCGATCGTACGGATGAAGGAGCTGGCCGACCGGGAACCGGAGGGAATCCTGTCGGCAGCGGTGTACCTGACCGACAGCCGGGAAGAGGGCGCCGAGGCGGACTATTGGATCGGCGTGGCCACCAGCCCGGAGACGGTCATCGAGGAACTCGACGCCCTCGACGTGCCGACCGGGACCTGGGCGGTCTTCGACAACGACGGGCCCTATCCGAGCGCGCTCCAGGCACTGTGGCGGGACGTGTTCACGCAGTGGTTCCCCTCGAACCCGTACACGAGCCGGCCCGGTCCGGAACTCCTGCGGACACAGCCGGTGGAGATCGGCGCAGAGACCCACTCCCAGCTGTGGATCCCGATCGAGCGGAGCAGCGGGAACGCCGACGCGTGAACACCGGTCTGCGAACCGGCGGGGATGCTCCAGCTCGTCGGCGGCGCGTCCTGACCTTGACCTCATAGCCGGGAGAGCGGCTGCCCAGGGCGATCGCGGAGCCCCTCTCCACCTTCGGAAGACGGGCCGACGGGCCAACTGTGACGCGGGCCGTACGCGGCCCGGCGTCGCCCCGGCGTCGGCGTACTCCGGCGCGCTTTCCTGCCGCAGGCCGGTCGCCTCGGCCGGACCTGGCCTGTGACCGGCC
>NZ_JAWOAI010000188.1:0-17180 GCF_033194735.1 Streptomyces sp. W16 | reverse complement strand
GGGCCGGATGCACGCGCAGGCGGTCATCGACGCCGCCGCGCGCCTCTCCGAGGCCCTGCGCCGCACCGGCTGATCCACCCGGAACACCTCAAGGAGGGCCTGCCTCAACGCCGCGGCAGGCCCTTCGTCATGTCCGGGGTCAAGCGCGCACATCGGCCGTCGTTCGGCGGTCGCGCCGTCGTGGCTGGTCGCGCAGTTCCCCGCGCCCCTTTGGGGCGCTTACTCGGACGTCACTTTCCCCGACCGGTACGCGAACCGGTCCTTCGCCCGCCGCCCCCGCTGCTCCACCGGCACCTGCCCGTGCGCCGCCGCGAGTCCGAAGGCCGGCATGTCGGCGTAGATCGCCTCGTAGGAACCCTCGGGCACCACATAGCTCTCGTGCCACAGCCCGACGTGCCCGCGCACCTTCCCGGCCTTCTCCTTGCGGTTGATGATCGCCCACGCCCTGTGGTGGAACATGTCGGGCGAACTCGCGTACGCGTAGAGCTTCTCCTTGGACTCCCAGTACTGGACGACGTAGTACGTCCGCGGGGACGCCGTCAGCAGCACATGCCCGAGCAGTCCGCGGCTCTTGTCCTTCCCCAACTCGCGCAGCATGCGCGGCATCGCGAGGAACACCGGCACCCAGTGGTGCACGGCCCAGAAGCGGTTGATGCGCATCCCGATCAGCAGCACCACCACCTCCCCCTCGGCGGCAGCGGTGGTACGGCCGTTGACAGCCTTCGCGAACATGACGCCCCCTTGTTGGGTACCAGCACTATCCGATGACCCGTGTTTGGATAGTGCCGGTACCCGAGGAAGGGCGCAAGACATGCGGCTGGCCGAGTTGAGCGAGCGCAGCGGTGTGTCCATCGCGACGATCAAGTACTACCTGCGCGAAGGCCTGTTGAGACCCGGCCGCCAAGTCAACACGACCACCGCCGAGTACGACGAGGAGCAGCTGCGCCGGCTGCGGCTGGTGCGCGCGATGATCCAGGTCGGCCGGTTGCCGGTGGCGACGGTCCGTGAGGTGCTCGGCCATGTCGACGACGACTCCCTCGGCCGTACGATCCGGCTGGGCGCGGCACTTTGGGCGTTGCCGCAGGTGCCCGAGCCGGACGAGGAGGACGAGCACGTCCAGGCCGCGCACCGCGAGGTGGACGAGCTCCTGGAGACGCTGGGCTGGTCCAACTCCCAGGCGCTGGTGACCATTTCGCCGTCCTACCGCTCACTGGTGGTGGCAGTGGCCGCACTTCGCCGCCTCGGGTACGACTGGCCGCCCGAACTCGTAGTGAACTACGCCAAGTTGATGCGTCAGGCGGCCGTGCTCGACCTGGACTTCGTGGAGACGCACCCCTCGGAGGCCGAGAAGGTGGAGACGGCGGTCGCGGGCGCGATCTTCGTCGAGCCGGTGCTCCAGGCACTGCACCGGCTGGCGCAGGAGGAGGAGTCGGCGCGACGGTACGGCTTCGAGTGAGCCGGGCACGGAGAAGGCCCCCCACCGAAGTGGAGGGCCTTCCCTGTATGTACCCCCGACCGGATTCGAACCGGCGCTACTGCCGTGAGAGGGCAGCGTGCTAGGCCGCTACACAACGGGGGCGCAGATCTTGCGTTTCCGCAGATCAGAGCTGGTCTACCAGGACTCGAACCTAGAATGACGGTACCAGAAACCGTAGTGTTGCCAATTACACCATAGACCAAGGTATTGCAAGGTAAAACGTACCCCCGACCGGATTCGAACCGGCGCTACTGCCGTGAGAGGGCAGCGTGCTAGGCCGCTACACAACGGGGGCCCTAGCGATCCTGCATGGGAGGCGGCGGGTGCGACCCGGACCGCCTTCCTGGGAAGGATCTGTACCCCCGACCGGATTCGAACCGGCGCTACTGCCGTGAGAGGGCAGCGTGCTAGGCCGCTACACAACGGGGGCGTTGCAGATGAGCTCTGCGAGCTGGCCTACCAGGACTCGAACCTAGAATGACGGTACCAGAAACCGTAGTGTTGCCAATTACACCATAGGCCACTAAAACGCAACCCCTTGCGGGGGTCTTGTTCCACTTGACGCCTCCGAGTCCCGGGCTTTCGACCCGCTCTCCGGTGGCGCAGGAACAACATTACCTGAAGGTGGACGGGGCTCCAAAACGGGTATCGGCGCCGAGCAGGGCGGGGAGTTCGGCGAGGGAGCCGATCCTGTGCCGCCCCACCAGGGCCTCGACGGAGGTGTGCCCGCCGTGGCGGTCGATCCAGACGGAGAGCAGTCCGGCGTCCGCGGCACCCCGCCCGTCGATCTCCGGGTGATCTCCGACATACGCCACCTCGTGCGGCGGCAGTTCCAGCGCCTCGCAGGCCGCGAGGAAGGCGCCGGCCTCGGGCTTGGAGACGCCGAGTTCGGCCGCGCACAGGATGACCTCGAAGCGGTCGTGCACTCCCAGAGTGCGCAGCTTGTGGTCCTGCACGGTGAGGCTGGAGTTGGAGAGGACGGCGTGCCGGTGGCTGGCCGCGAGGGTGTCGAGGACGGGCAGGACGTCCGGGAAGAGAGCCCAGGCCGTCTCGTAGTGGGTCTTGTAGCGCCGGAACCAGTCGTCGGCCTCGGCGTCCGTCAGCTCCCGGTCCAGGAACAGCCGGACCCGGTCCAGCCGCTGCCCCTCGAACGAGACCTCGCCGGCGGAGAACCGCGCCCAGTGGAACTCGGTGGCCACCCGCCAGCGCTCCAGGGCGTCCACCACGCTCACGTGCCCGTCGAGCAGTCCCTCGGCCGCCAGGTGCGCTGACATGGCGGCGCGGTCCGCGCCGGTGTAGTCGAACAGGGTGTCGTCGACGTCCCAGACCACGGCCCGAATGCTCATGATCCGACGGTAACGCGGGGCCCGGGGACGCGTCTGCCCCTTACTTGTCGTCGGACAGGGGCGCGACGAAGAAGTCCGTGACAAAGCAGGTGACCTCGCCGGCCGCCGTACGGCCGATCCAGGTGGGGTAGACGCCGTCGCCCCAGCCGGAGCCGAAGGCCGCCAGGGTGTGGCCGGTGGAGGGGGACGTGACCAGGTACGGCCCCGGGGCGTGGTCGTTCTTCTCGAAGGCGTCCCAGAGCGGGCCCTCGTCGCCCTCGCACTCGGGGAAGGAGGCGTCCACCGAGGCGTCGTAGAAGCAGCCCGTGCCGGCGTCGACTCCGTAGCCGTAGAACTCGTCCTCGGTGAGTTCGGTGAGGTCCTGGCCGGGTTGGAGGGCGAGTTCCCAGGTGGTGGTGGGTTCGTCCCGTATGACGAGGCGGGCGGCGGCGACGCGCAGGTGGGGGGCGTCGGAGGGAGGTCCGTCGGGGTGGGTGATGGTGGCGACGGCCGCCTCGACACGGTAGTGGCCGGGGACCACGGCGACCGTGAAGGGCTCGGCCTCGCCGCCGCCCAGGCAGACGAAGGGGTCGCAGGCCACCACCTGGCCGGTGGGCAGCCGGAGTTCGCCGCCGTCCGCGAGGTGGATCACGCCTGTCGTGCCGGTCTCTTCCTCCGTGAACGTGCTGCCGGGCGTGAACAGCCACGTGTAGTCACGTGCGGTCATCGGCATGAGAGGCGCCTCTCCTGAACGATCTTCAATGATCCGGAACCCTAACGCCCCGTACTGACAACGCCGAAGGGGCGGCAGCCGGTTGCGACTGCCGCCCCTTCACGCGCGTGTGCGTTACGCGGCCAGCTTGGCCAGGGCCGCATCGATCCTGGCCAGCGTCTTCTCCTTGCCCAGGATCTCCAGGGACTCGAAGAGCGGCAGGCCGATCGTGCGGCCGGTGACGGCGACGCGGACCGGAGCCTGGGCCTTGCCGAGCTTGAGGCCGTGGGTCTCGCCGGCGGCCAGTACGGCCTCCTTGAGGGACTCCGGCGAGGTCCAGTCGGCCGACTCCAGCCGCTCGCGGGCCGTGCGGAGGAGGGCGTCGGAGCCCTCCTTCATGGCCTTCGTCCAGGACGCCTCGTCCTCGACCGGCTCGGCCAGGAACAGGAAGTCGACGTTGTCCGTGATCTCCGACAACACCTTCAGGCGGGTCTGCGCGTGCGGGGCGACCGCCTGCCACTTGGCCTCGTCGAAGTCCTCCGGTGCCCAGGGGGCGAACGGGGCCTGCAGCCACGGTGCGCAGCGCTCGGTGAAGTCCTTCACGTCGAGCAGGCGGATGTGGTCGGCGTTGATCGCCTCGCACTTCTTCAGGTCGAAGCGCGCCGGGTTGGGGTTCACGTCGGAGATCTCGAAGGCCGCGACCATCTCGTCCATCGTGAAGATGTCCCGGTCGGCCGCGAGCGACCAGCCCAGCAGGGAAAGGTAGTTGAGCAGTCCCTCGGGCAGGAAGCCGCGCTCCCGGTAGAGGTTGAGGGAGGACTCCGGGTCGCGCTTGGAGAGCTTCTTGTTGCCCTCGCCCATCACGTACGGCAAGTGCCCGAAGGACGGCACCGACTTGGCGACGCCCAGGTCGATCAGCGCCTTGTAGAGGGCGATCTGACGGGGCGTCGAGGAGAGCAGGTCCTCGCCGCGCAGGACGTGGGTGATCTCCATCAGGGCGTCGTCGACCGGGTTGACGAGCGTGTACAGCGGGGCGCCGTTGGCTCGTACGATCCCGTAGTCCGGGACGTTCTCCGGGGTGAACGTCAGCTCGCCGCGGACCAGGTCGGTGAAGGTGATCGTCTCGTCGGGCATCCGGAAGCGGACGATCGGCGTGCGGCCCTCGGCCTTGTAGGCCTCGACCTGCTCGGCGCTCAGGTCGCGGCAGTGGCCGTCGTAGCCGGACGGCTTGCCTGCGGCGCGGGCGGCGTCGCGGCGGGCGTCCAGCTCCGCGGTGGAGCAGTAGCAGTGGTAGGCGCGGCCGGCGTCCTGGAGCTTCTTCGCGACGTCCTTGTAGATGTCCATCCGCTGCGACTGGCGGTACGGCGCGTGCGGGCCGCCGACCTCGGGGCCCTCGTCCCAGTCGAAGCCCAACCAGCGCATCGCGTCGAGGAGTTGACCGTAGGACTCCTCGGAGTCGCGGGCCGCGTCGGTGTCCTCGATGCGGAAGACCAGCGTGCCCTGGTTGTGCTTGGCGAACGCCCAGTTGAACAGGGCGGTGCGGACCAGGCCCACGTGGGGATTACCGGTCGGCGAGGGGCAGAAACGGACGCGTACGGGTGCGCTAGCCACGCTTGACAACCTTGTTGGTGAGAGTGCCGATGCCTTCGATGGTGACGGCGACCTCGTCGCCGACGGTGAGCGGTCCGACGCCTGCCGGGGTGCCCGTGAGGATCACGTCGCCGGGGAGCAGCGTCATGGCCTCGGTGATGTTGACGATCAGGTCCTCGATCGAGTGGATCATCTCGCTGGTGCGGCCGAGCTGCCGCTGCTGTCCGTTGACCGTGAGCTGGATGGTGAGGTCGCTCGGGTCGAGGTCCGTCTCCACCCAGGGGCCGAGCGGGCAGGAGGTGTCGAAGCCCTTGGCGCGGGCCCACTGCTTCTCGCGCTTCTGGACGTCGCGCGCGGTGATGTCGTTGGCGCAGGTGTAGCCGAGGATGACGTCCTTGACGCGCTCGCGCGGGACCTCGCGGCACATCCGGCCGATGACGACGGCCAGTTCGGCCTCGTGGTGGAGGTCCTCGGTGAAGGAGGGGTACTGGATGTCGTCGCCGGAGCCGATCACCGAGGTGGACGGCTTGAAGAAGGCGAAGGGGACGTCCGGCACCTCGTTGCCCAGTTCCCGGGCGTGCTCGGCGTAGTTGCGGCCGTAGGCGACGACCTTGTTCGGGAGCACCGGCGGCAGGAGCCTGACCTTGCTCAGCGGGACCTTCGTACCGGAGAGTTCGAAGTCCGCGAACGGGATGCCCTTGATGATGTCGAGGACGAGCTCGTCCGGCTTGTCGCCCTCGACCGCGCCGAAGGCGACGTTCCCGTCGATGGAGAATCTGGCGATGCGCACGGGATCCTGGCGCCCCTCACTGAGCTGGCTGGAGTCTGACGCTCCAGGCTAACGCGGTGCGGGGTCCCTGCTCGCGCGATTACTCCGCGGCGGCGGTGACCGGGATCTCCATGAGGATCGTGCGGCGCGGGTTGGCGGTCTGGGCCGGCAGGTCGAGCGAGTGTTCCTGCAGCTCCGGCGTCTGCAGTTCGTCGGCGTCCGAGAGGTGCGCCAGCGTCGTGCGTCGCGGGTTGGCAATGTTGCGGAACATCATCGTCGTCTTCACTGTTGTACTTGACCCTCGTCTGTCCGTGGGTGGGTGGTTGACAGATTGTGCCCTCATGTAAAGCGTCAGGCTAAACATCCAATTCCCGGCCGAACGCATGAAGAGCCCATGATCCGTGTGTGAGTTTGCTCACCACCCCGTAGGCATACCGACCAATTCGGACCCTCAACTCACCTCACCGAAACGGACATTGACTCCCTGAAGCTGTCATTCCGCTCCTGATCATGGCGACTTGGGCACATCCCGCACCCGGCGGGATGGTGGGGATTTGCCCACTTTGGAGTGAATAGCTTTCTACGTCTCGTGACACTGTCCTCACGGGGTGTCACACAGGTCACAGCCTGGCCTACGGGCCTTGTTGGAGATCCGGCACTGTGCTGGAATTCCACGGACCGCCGCAGAATCAGCCCGGCGCGCAGGGGGCGCAACGCAGCGCCGAGGGCGGCGGAAGGGGGAGCAGCGCCGGTCACTCACGACCACACATGGGGTGCGCGTTCAGGGCGCTCCCCAAGACGCCGACACCGTCCTTCCGTTCGCGCGGGGGACGCCTGGTCCAGAGGTTGCGACGCTAGTGCAGGGACGTTTCAAGAGGGATGGCAGTGCTCCGGCGGAGCCGGAGCCGCATGGCGGGGCTGGCCCCAACACCGGCAGCTCCTCGCCCCAGCACGCCCAGAACCCGGGCCCGGCACCGTCAGGCGACGGCGGGGGCCCCGGGCGCCCCGGTGTGTCCGCAGCCCCGACCCCCGCGCCCCCGGTGAAGCCGCCGAGCGGTGCGACCGGACCCGGCTCGCGCGTCGCTCTGCGCAACTGGCGCATCTCCACGCGCCTGGTGTCGCTGCTCGCGCTCCCCGTGGTCGCGGCCACCTCGCTGGGTGCCCTGCGCATCAGCGACTCCATGACCGACATCCAGCAGCTCGACAACATGAAGCTGCTGACGGACATGACCAAGCAGGCCACCGAGCTGGCCACCGCGCTCCAGGACGAGCGCGACCAGACGGCCGGTCCCCTGTCGCACGGCGGCAAGGCCACCGACTACGAGGTCAAGGGCTACGAGGAGAAGACCGACCGCGCTCGGGACAACTTCATCAACTCCTCGGAAGAGGTGGACAGCGCCAGCAGGAACGGAAACCTGCAGGGCGTCCGCGAGACCGTGGTCGGTCTCGCCACCGAGCTGGACAACCTCGACAAGATCCGCAAGACGGCGTATCAGTCGAAGGGCAACTCGACGCAGACGGTCGACGCCTACCACCGTCTGATCACCCAGCTGCTCGACCTCTCGCAGGACATGGCGGAGGCGACCAGCAACCCGGAGATGATCCAGCGCACCCGCGCCCTGGCCGCCTTCTCGTCGGCCAAGGAGTTCGCGTCCGTGCAGCGCGCCGTCATCGCGGCGGCCCTGCCCGACAACAACACCACGACGGGCAACCTCTCCGACAACGACCGGCTGTACGCCGACTCCGCGCTGGAGAGCGAGAAGTCGGACCTGGCCATCTTCCGCAACATCTACGGCGACCAGGGCGCCGAGGAGCTCATCCAGCCCATCGAGGACGGCAACGCGACGATCGACGCCGCGGACAAGTACGCGGAGCGTGCCCTCGCCAACTCGAACGGTCTGAAGTCGCTCGACAAGCGGTCCTACAAGGACTGGGTGGACGACAGCTCCACCAAGATCGAGCAGATGAAGAAGATCGAGCACACGCTCCTTGAGGACATGGAGCAGAAGGCCCGCGAGCTGCGCTCCGCCTCCGAGCGCGAGGCGATCATCTCCGGTGCGCTGATCCTGCTCGTGCTCGGTGTCTCCCTCGTCGGCGCCTTCGTCATCGCCCGGTCCATGATCCGCTCGCTGCGCCGCCTCCAGGAGACCGCCAACAAGGTCGCCCAGGACCGGCTGCCCGAGCTGGTCAAGCAGCTCTCCGAGTCCGACCCGCAGGACGTCGACACGTCCGTGGAGTCGGTCGGTGTGCACTCCCGGGACGAGATCGGCCAGGTGGCCGCGGCCTTCGACGACGTGCACCGCGAGGCAGTCCGCCTCGCCGCCGAGCAGGCCCTCCTGCGGGGCAACGTCAACGCGATGTTCACCAACCTCTCGCGCCGCTCCCAGGGCCTCATCCAGCGTCAGCTCTCGCTCATCTCCGAGCTGGAGTCCCGCGAGGCCGACCCGGACCAGCTGTCCTCGCTCTTCAAGCTCGACCACCTCGCGACCCGCATGCGCCGTAACGGTGAGAACCTTCTCGTTCTCGCCGGTGAAGAGCCCGGCCGCCGCTGGACCCGCCCGGTCCCGCTGGTCGACGTGCTCCGCGCCGCCGCCTCCGAGGTGGAGCAGTACGAGCGCATCGAGCTCTCCTCCGTGCCAACCACCGAAGTGGCCGGCCGGGTCGTCAACGACCTCGTGCACCTGCTCGCCGAGCTGCTGGAGAACGCGACCTCCTTCTCCTCACCGCAGACCAAGGTCAAGGTCACCGGTCACGCGCTGCCCGACGGCCGCGTCCTGATCGAGATCCACGACACCGGTATCGGCCTCTCCCCCGAGGACCTCGCGGCGATCAACGAGCGGCTCGCCTCGCCGCCCACCGTGGACGTCTCGGTCTCCCGCCGCTGCGTCTGGACCAGCTGGTGGAGACCACGGTCGAGGAGCTGCCGGACCACGCCGGCGTCACGGTGATCGCGG
Source organism: Streptomyces sp. W16 (assembly GCF_033194735.1). NCBI lineage: Bacteria > Bacillati > Actinomycetota > Actinomycetes > Kitasatosporales > Streptomycetaceae > Streptomyces > Streptomyces sp. W16. The sequence goes on along the minus strand of NZ_JAWOAI010000188.1, from coordinate 8,353 downwards.
AACCGGTCGTGGTGCTCGGCGATCCGGATCTGCTGGCGCAGGCGGTGCGGAACCTGGTGGAGAACGCCCAGCGGTACGGCGGCCCGGCCGGGTCACCGGTGGAGGTCACCGTCGCGCCGGGGCTGGTCACGGTCCGCGACCACGGGGACGGCGTACCGCTCGCGGACCGGGAACGCGTGTTCGCACGCGGTGTCACCAGGACCGGTCCAGGCACGGGCGCGGGCCTCGCCATCGTCCGCTGGGTCGCCGGTCTGCACCACGGCACCGCCCGCCTCACGGACGCTCCCGGCGGCGGCCTGCTGGCCGAGCTCCGGCTTCCCGCGGACCCGACCCGGGCGTCCTCATCTTCATCTCATGAAGATCCCGGCACCGTGGGCGCATGAACGCATTGCGCAGCCCTGTCGTCCTGGTCACCACCACCGCCGTGAGCATCGCCGCCGTGCTCGTCGGCCTGAATGTCTACGGCGAGGCCGCCGCACCGTCCGCCGCCAATGCGGCCGTCCGGGTCGACCAGGTCGGCTATGTGCGCGGCGAGACGAAGCGGGCCTACGTCATGGGCCCCGTGAAGGCGCTCGCGGGGGCGCGCTTCAAGGTCGTCGACGCGAAGGACAAGGTGGTCACGGCGGGCCGGCTCGGTGCCGTCACCGGCCACTGGAACGCCAAGTACCCGTCCGTGCGCACCGTCGACCTCTCCGCGCTGGACAAGCCCGGCACCTACCGCATCGTCCTGTCCGGCAGCGCGGCCGGCCACTCCCCCGCCTTCCGGATCGCCGACGCGAGTGAGCTGATGACCCCGCTGGTGCGGGACAACGTCCGTTTCCTGCAGGCACAGCGCGACGGAGCCGACGTACTGCCCGGGGTCCTCAAGCACGGCCCGTCGCATCTCGCCGACGAGCACGCGACCGTCTATGCCGACCCGCACTACGACGAGGCGGGCGAGGAACTGCTCGACGAGCGGCTGACCCCGACCGGTGACACGGTCGACGCCTCGGGCGGCTGGTTCGACGCGGGCGACTTCCTGAAGTTCACCGGCACCACCGCCTACTCGACCGCCGAACTCCTGCTCGCCGAACGGGACTTGCCGGCCATGCCCGCGCTGTCCGCCGAGGCCGACCACGGTCTGTCGTGGCTGGACCGCATGTGGGACGGGGACAGCGGGACGCTCTACGCCCAGGTCGGCATCGGCGCGGGCAACGACGCCGTCCGCACGGACCACGACGTGTGGCGGCTGCCGGAGGCCGACGACCGGCTCGATGTGTCGCCCGGCGACCCGGACTACACGATCAAGCACCGGCCGGTGTTCCGGGCGAACGCGCCGGGCGAGCCGATCACGCCCAGTCTGGCGGGACGGGTCGCCGCGGTCTTCGCCCTCGCCGCGCAACGCGCTGCCGACTCGGATCCGGACCAGGCACGGGAGTGGCTGGAGAAGGCCGCCGCCGTCTACGACCTGGCCGACACCGACCCGGACCCCGACAAGCCGCTCGTCACCGCCTTCCCCAGCGGCTTCTACCCCGAGGACTCCTGGCAGGACGACCTGGAGTTCGCCGGTGCCGAACTGGCGCTGGCCGCGCGGGAGTTGGGTGACGACCGGGAAGGCGACTGGACGGCCGACGCGGCCCGCCTGGCCCGCGCCTACCTGGACTCCGACGTCAAGGGCACCCTCAACGTCGCGGACGTCAGCGCCCTCGCCCACGTCGACCTGGCCACCGCGCTGGACGGCGCCCGCAGCAACGGAGTCGGGGCCGCCGACCTGAACAAGGACCTGCGCCGCCAGTTGGAGGAGGGTGTCGATCACGCCGGGCACGACCCGTTCGGAGCCGGTGCCGTCTACGACGACTTCGACGCCGTACCGCACACCTTCGGGCTGGTGGCCACCGCTCGCCTCTACGCCAAGGCGACCGGGGACACCCGATACGACGCGTTCGCCGGGCGGCAGCGTGGCTGGGCCCTCGGCGCCAACCCCTGGGGCACCAGCTTCATGATCGGCGCGGGCGAGGTCTACCCGCACTGCCCGGAACACCAGTTGGCCAACCTCCGGGGCAGCCACGACGGGAAGGGCGCGATCCTGCGGGGCGCGGTGGTCAACGGCCCCAACGCGGCAGCGAAACTGGCCGACTTGAACGGCTTCCCCACCATGAAGAAGTGCACCGCAGCCCCGCCGTCGGGAGCCTGGACCGACTTCGACGGCAAGGGCTCGCGGTACGTGGACGACGTGGGCGCCTGGCAGACGGTGGAGCCCTCTCTCGACTTCACGACGACCGCACTGCTGGCCTTCGCGCTGACCGCGCAGGACGAGGACGCGTAGCCGAGTCTCTGAGCCTCCTCAAGTCGCTTGGCGCGTGCGGGACATGACGGTCAGGCTGAGCCCCATGACTGGAATCACGGGACTGAGCAAGAAGAACACCTTCGTGCTGACCATCCGGGACGCCGACGTGGTCGCGGCGGCCCTGCGCCAGGCGGTGGCCGAGGCATCTCCCGAGGAGCGCCCCGGCCTGGCACGCGCCGTCGCTCTCGTCGAGTCCGCCGCTGCCGCCGACGAAGGCCGATTGCACGCCCGTTGGGTCCGCTCCCGGCTGGCGGCGACCGGGTTCACCGGGGACCTCGACTCGGTCGCCGCGGTGCGGGCGCTGCGCCGGGCGGAGCCGCGACTGAGCCTGTTGGCCGCGGTGCACCTGCAGAAGGAGGCAGTGGCCCATCCGGAGTGATCCGGCAGCCCCCGGTCACGCGGGGAGTGGAGGCTGCCGGATGCGTGGGGCCGCTCAGGACGTGAGGTAGCAGGACTTGCTCACATTGGGCAGCGGGTCGGAGCCGAAGGCGGCCGTCGTGCAGCTCGCGCCGCCGCTGAAGGTCTTGTAGAGGAAGCGGCCCCGGGCGCCGTAGGCGACGGTCTGCTGTCCGCTGAAGCCACAAGTGCCGCCCTCCGCCGAGCAGTTGGTGGCGTAGCCGACCGGGCCGCCGGTGGCGGTGTAACAGGCCTTCGACTCACCGGAGATCGGGTCGCCGAACGTGGCGTCGGTGCACGCGGTGTCGCCGGTCGCGGTGGCTGTGGTGAACGCCCCGTAGGCGCCGTACATCACCGGCTGTCCCGCCACCGCCGCACAAGTCCCGTTCTGGTCCGCGCACTTGGTCCAGCCACCGGCCGGGGCGCCTGCGGGCGGCAGGTAGCAGGACTTGGCGACGCCGTCGATGGGATCGCCGAAGTGGGCGTTGGTGCAGGCGACGGAGCCGTTGGTGACCTGGTGGACGAAGTTGCCGTTGGCTCCGTAGGCGACGTCGCGGTTGTAGCCGGGCACTGTGCAGGTGCCGTTCTCGGCCGCGCAGACGGTGTATCCGGGCGGACCGCCCGCGTCGGCGACGTAGCAGGACTTGACGAGGTTGGCCGCCGGGTCGCCGCCGAAGGAGTCGTTGGCGCAGGCGGTGCTGCTCGTCACCGTCTTGTACGTGTACGTCCCGGCGCCGTAGGCCACCGAGCGGGTGCCGCTGAAGGAGCAGGTGCCGCCCTCGCCCGCGCACCGGGTGTAGCCCGCGCGCAGGGCGCCGGTGCCGGGTTCGGCGGGCGGTGCCGGGTTGCCGAGGCCGGTGGCGGACACCGTGTAGCTGCCGGGGGCGACGCCGGTGAGGTAGACGTAGGTGTCGTCCTGGCTGCCGCCGGTGATGCCGGAGGTGGGCGTGAAGGCTCCGTTGCTCCACACGGTCGCGCCGTTCACGGTCACCGTGATGTTCCCGCCGAGCTTCGGGACGCCGATCCGGCCGGTGCTGCCGGACGGGCTGGTCAGCTGCGCCGAGTAGGTGCCGGCCGACGGGTCACGGGACCAGGAGGCGTTGATCGCGCCCTGCGGCATGGTGATGCGGCCCTGGGCACTGGTCAGGTCGCCGGGGTGCGGGACGAAGCGGTAGGCGCCGGTGGACGACTCGGGTGCGGTGCCGAGCACGTCGAAGGTGAGCGTGGAGGTGGGCGCCGTGGACCAGCCGTGCGCGAGGCTCATGAACGAACCGCCGTAGGCGAGGCCGCCGTCGGACTGGATGCCCTCCCAGAAGGTGCTCTTGGTGCCGATGTCGCTGTCGAGCATGTGGCCCCAGGTGCGGCGGATCTGGTCCAGGGCGGTGAAGTCGTCGTTGGCGGTGAAGCGCGCGTTCAGCTCCATGCCGCCGGCGAACGGCGAGACGTTGCCGCCCCACTCCGGGGTGGTGGGGCCGTAGATGCCCCAGTTGTTGCCGAGCCCCGCGATGATGCTCTTCGACTTGGCCGTGGAGTCGCTCAACCCGTACCAGACGGCGAGGGAGTTGCCGTCCTGCGGGTACAGACCGCTGGTCGGGTTGTCCTTGTACATGCCCTTGGAGGCGTCCCACAGACGGGAGTTGGCCGCGGCCTTGATGGCGTCGGCCTTGGCGGTCCAGCTCGCCGCGAGGGCGCTGTCGCCCTCGACCGTGGCGAGGGTCGCGCCGCCCCTGAGGGCGCCGTACAGCAGCGCGTTGGCGGAGATGTTCTCGCCGCCCTGGCCGACCCGGGCCCAGTCCTGGGTGCGGGTCACGTTGAGGAGGTTGTTGCCGTCGATCTTGTTGGTGATGAAGGCCATGCCCCGCTTGTAGTTGGACCATTCGGAGTCCAGCCACGACCGGTCGGCGGTGTACGTGTAGTACGTGGACGTCCCCAGCAGCGTCCAGGTGTGGTAGGTGTCCGAGCCGGTGAGGTTGAACGGCGGTCCGGACCAGGGGATTTCACCCGCGGACGACTGCGCGTTGTACATCGTGGTGAGCGCGTTGCGGGTCGAGGTGAGGTCGTTGGAGTACGCGTACTGCGTGGGGACGGCGATGCCCATGTCGCCGGGCCACACCGTACGGTCGCGCTTCGCCCCGTCGACCAGGACGGAGTCCCCGACACCCACGGTGGCGCTGTTGTCCCACGCCGAGGAGGGCGGCGGCCAGGCCCGGCCCTGGTTGGAGGCGATGGTGTTCAACTGCACGGTGTACGCACCGGCGTACCAGATGCGGTTGAGCAACTCGTCGCTGGAGGTGAAGTAGTTGGCGTAGTCGGCAGGGTTGCTCTTGCCAGGTGCCGCGGTGAAGTTGAGGCTGACGCCGTTGAGGTCCACCCAGCCCGAGCTGTCCAGGAAGACCGTCAAGTAGCGGAATCCACCGCGGAGTTGGGCGGTGGGCACGGTGTATGTGCCGTTGGCGGAGGGCGTGGCGTACAGGGCGCCGTCCTCGCCGTCGCGACCACTGCTGCGGTCGCTGTTGTTGCCCACGTACAGGGACGACTCGCTGAAGGCCAGGCCGACGCGTTGGCCGCTGGAACTGGTGCTGCCGAATGACAACGTTACCAATCCGCCGACCTCCTTCCCGAAGTCGAGCGTGACGGCGGACTGCGAGCCGGAGATCCGGGTCGCCTGTCCGTTCAGGACGTTCGTCGGGTTCGCGACGCTGCCGGAGGTGCGGTAGACGGCGGTCGGCTTGAGGGTGCGCGAGGTCGGCGAGTAGTTCGCGGCGTCAAGTGCCGCCTTGGGGGCGGGCGTTGCGGCCGTCGGCGCCGCCCCGGCGGAGAGCGCCGGGGTCACGGCCAGCGCGGCGGCCACCACCACGGTGAGTCCGACTAGGCGCCCTGGTCTGGGCTTTCGGTTCAGCGCTGGCCTGCGACGGCGCATGAGTGCCTCCCGTGATCGGTGGGGGAACCAGCCGCTCAACTGGACAACCAGACGTATGAATCGATTCAAATCGATCGACCACGGGGGCCCGGAGTCTGTGGAGCGACGGGTGCGCGAGATGACTCGCCGAAGTTCGCACCGATGATGGGCGCCGGGAGGGCGGGTGTCAACCCATCACGACAGCCTTCAACTCCCGGGTAAAAAGCGCACCTTACGACATTGACAGGGCCGCACCAAGCCGGTTCACTGCGTCGAGGACCGGTAGAGGTATGGACCATTGATCCAGAACTGAATCCATTCACACCCGGCGTCCCCCATCGTGAAATCGAGGCGAGTTCCGGTGTCCCCACAAGACTTCGACATCGTTGTCAGACCACGGTTCCTCAGCTTTCTGCTGACGGCCGCCCTCGCGTTCGTGGCGCTCGTCCCGGCCGCGACGCCGGCGTCCGCCGCAACCCAGGTGTGCGTCCTGGCCTGTGACACGCTCGATCCGTCGCAGGCGAAACAGGAAACGTTTCCAGTGCCGGACAAGGCGCTCAACGGACGGGTCGTCCGGCTCCATGTGTCCGACGCCGACGACATGGCGTGGGCGAGTATCGACAACGGCACCTCCGGCGACTCGGTGTGGTTGGACCGCTCCTGGGACGGCGGCGCCACCTGGGACGGACTGCTCGGCAAGGCGAGCGTCCCGAGCACGTGGACCGGTACAAGGACGCTGATGTACAACATCACCGATCCGCGCAACCACAAGCGCGGCCTGGTCCGGGCCTGCGGCGACGCGGCCGGCGTGGGCTGCACGAACTGGGTCTACCCCACGGTCTGCGACGCCGTCTGCGACGGTACGAGCGCGGGCCAGGCGGCGGGCGACGACCAGCCGGTGCCGTCAACCACCCTGTACGGCCGCACGATCCGGCTGCACGTGGACCAGAAGAACTCCATGGCCTGGGCGAGCATCGACACGGGCGGCGCCGGTGACGAGATCTGGCTGGACCGTTCCTGGGACGGCGGCGCGACCTGGCCGGACGGCTCCTCCCTCGGCCGTACCAGCACCCCGTCCGGGGCCACCACCACCCGCACCACGATGTACGCCGCCCGCGATCCGCGCGGTCTTCTCTACGGCGGCGCGGTCCGCGCCTGCGGCCGGGAGGCGAGCCACAACGAGGGCAGCTGCACCGCGTGGTACCGGCCCGTGCCGAGCCGGGCGCGCGCTGCGGCCGACGCGCTGATGACGTCGTACGACCCCTACAACGGCTGGTGGCCCAGCAGTTGGTGGAACTCGGCGGCCACTCTCACCTCCGTCATCGACTTCGCGAAGACCACGGGCACGCACGACTACGACTGGATCATCGCCCGCACCTTCGACCAGAACAAGGGTGTCTTCCCGGCCGGAACGCGCAGTTCGGACGCGATCGAGGGGGACTTCGTCAGCCGGTCCATCGACGACTCGGGCTGGTGGGCGATCGCGTGGATCGACGCGTACGACTACACGCACGACGCGCGCTATCTCAACGAGGCCGTCACCATCGCCAATTACGTCCAGCAGTACTGGGACACCGGCACCTGCGGCGGCGGTGTGTGGTGGGACCGTGAGAAGACCTACAAGAACGCGGTGACCAACGGGCAGTACCTGTGGCTGACCACCGCGCTGCACCAGCGGATCCCGGGTGACACCGTGTGGCTGCAGCGGGCGAAGACCTCGGCCGCCTGGTACAAGGCCAGCGGGATGATCAACTCCTCGGGTCTGGTCAACGACGGGCTGTCCTCGTCCTGTGCCAACAACGGTTCCACCGTGTGGAGTTACAACCAGGGGCTGGCCATCGGCGCCTTCACCGAACTGTGGAGGACGACCGGGGACAGTTCGCTGCTGACCACCGCGAAGACCCTGGCGAACGCCGCGATCAGCAGTTCGCAGCTGACCGTCGGCGGGGTGCTCACCGAGTCCTGCGATGTCGGCTCGGCGTCCTGCGACGACAACCAGAAGCAGTTCAAGGGCATCTTCATGCGGAACTTCGCCGACCTCGCGACCGTGACCGGCTCCAGCACCTACCGCGCCTACATCCAGAAACAGGCCGACACCCTGTGGGCGCAGGACCGGTCCAACCTCAACGCGCTCGGTGAACGCTGGGCGGGCACCAGTCCGAACCAGACCGACTGGCGCACGCAGGCCAGCGCGCTCGGGGCGCTGACGGCCGCCGCGGGCTGAGCGGTCGGGCGCAGGGTGGGTGCGGGACACCTGGGGTAACGGCGGCCTGGTTGCGCTCCTTGAGCGCGACCAGGTTGACCGTGCAGCACCCGAACCACCCACCCGAGGGAGCAGGCGATGAGCACCACCCACCCGGACACCGTGACCTGGAACGGTCCGGCCTTCGACGAGATCGTCGCGAACGACGCGGGGCGTCCCGTCCTGTTCACCAACGCCCGGATCCTGACCATGGATCCGCTGATCGGAACCCTGGTAGGCGCCGACGTCCTGCTCGTCGGCGCCCTGCTCGTGGGAGTCGGGCCGGGCATCGTCACGGCGGCGCAGGACGACAACGCCATCGTCGTCGACTGCACGGGCATGACGGTGGTGCCGGCCGTCGTGGACACGGTCGCCCTGGTCGGCGGGCGCGGCGGGCGCTCCGAGTACGTCGCGACGCTGACGCCCGGGAACGCCGGTGACCTGCTCGTCGTACCGGACGAGTGCGCCCCGGACGTGGCGGGCGCGCAGG
>NZ_JAWOAI010000187.1:0-17256 GCF_033194735.1 Streptomyces sp. W16 | reverse complement strand
CGCGAGAGCGGCCCGCGCGTACGGCAGTACGGCCGCGCCGACCTCCGTCGGCCGCACCGTCCGCCCGGACCGGTCCAGCAGGGGCTGGCCCAACTCCCGTTCCAGTTGCCGGATCTGCGCGCTCACCCCGGGCTGCGCGAGATGCAGCCGCTCGGCGGCCCGGGTGAAGTTGGCCTCCTCGACGACCGTCACGAAGTACCGCAGCTGCCTCAACTCCATAAGCGGCAATGCTAGTTGCGAGACGAACCGGCTCTTGGACTTATGGATCGGGCGCCGAGACCCTGGACACATGGGGACCACGACGAACGACATCACCACGGCCATCGCCGCCGAACGCAGGGAACTGGCCGACCTGTTGGACACCCTGACGCCCGCGCAGTGGGAGGCGCCGAGTCTGTGCGCGGGATGGCGGGTGCGCGAGGTGGTGGCGCATCTGTCCATGGGCTTCCGATATCCGACCGGCAGGGTGCTGTGGGAGCTCGTCAAGTCGCGCGGCGGTCTGCACCGCACGACCGACCGGCTGGCCCGCCGGGACGCGGCCGGCCACACCGACCGGGAACTCGCCGGTTTCCTCCGCGAGCACGCCCACCACACCTGGAGACCGCCCGTCGGCGGCATCGCGGCGGCCCTCGGCCACGACGTCGTCCACGGCCTGGACATCACGGTCGCGCTCGGCCTCGACCGCAGTGTCCCCGAGGACCGACTGCGGATCGTCCTGAACGCCGTCGACCCCAGGGCGTTCCGCCTCTTCGGCACCGACCTCGACGGCGTACGGCTGTGCGCCGACGACCTCGACTGGTCCTTCGGCACCGGCACACCCCTGCGCGGCCGGGCACAGGACCTGCTCCTGGTCGCGTACGGCCGCCGGCTGCCGCCGGGGCACCTCGATGGCGAGGAATGTCACCGTTTCGTCGCAGCGTGACCCGCCTTACAACCGCCGGCCCCGGGCACTGGTCTAGGTGGCAGAGATCGCAGTACCAGGCAAGGGAAAGGGCAGGTCATGGGGGACATACGCAGACGAGGCGCCATAGTGCTCGGTATCACCGGGCTGGTGGCGCCGCTCACACTCGCGCTGGGCAGCACACCGGCGCAGGCGGCGAGCTGTACGACACAGGCGGGGCCGTACCAGAAGCAGGTGGAGAAGTTCCTCGGGCGGCCGGTCGACGGGAAGCAGTCCGCCGCCGACTGCAAGGCCATCCGGGCCTTCCAGACCAAGCACGGCATCACGCCGAACATCGGCTACGCGGGCTCCGTCACCTGGGGCGTGATGGACCTCATGAACAAGCAGAAGGCCGTGGGCAACAAGCCCAACGCGGCCGGCAAGTGCCCGACGAACAAGGGCCGCATCGCCTGCGTCAACCTCACGCTCCAGATCAGCTGGATCCAGGACGGCAGCCGGCTCGTCTACGGCCCGGTCCCGGTGCGCACCGGCCGCAACGGCTACGAGACCCGCACCGGCCTGAAGAAGATCTACTGGCGGGACATCGACCACGTCTCGAACATCTACAACGTGCCCATGCCCTACAGCCAGTTCTTCGACGGCGGCCAGGCCTTCCACTCGGTCAACCTCAGCATGTGGAACCCGCCCGGCTCGCACGGCTGCGTCAACATGACCCCGACCACCGCCAAGAAGTACTGGTCGCTCCTGAAGAACGGCGACGACGTCTTCGTGTACGGCCGCAAGCCGGGCACCTGACAGTCGGTCACCCGGCTTGCGCACCAAGCCCGTTACTCGGGCGCGTCCCCGAAGTCCGGGATCTCCAGCCTCGCCCCGCCCTGCCGTGCCGAGTCGTGCGCGATGATGCCCGGCAGGGTGTAGCGGGCCGCGACCCACGCGTTGACGGACGGCAGGGTGCGGGAGTTGACCGCGGTCACGAAGTCGTCCGCCAGGAAGTGGTGGCTGCCCTCATGGCCGTTGTGCAGGTTGTCGAACTCCCGCGGCAGCCGCGACCGGTCGTGCACCGGCGCCGAGCCAGAGGTGAAGGCGGCCCGGAGATCCGGTGCGATGTGCTGAAGTGACGGATCGTCAGGAGACATGGTGGGCTTGGGCTCCAGCAGCTCGCTGATGTCCTGCACCCCCTTCTTGTCCTGCCAGAACGCCACCGTCGCCAGCTGCTCCATGCTCGCGTCCGTACCGAAGAACCGGAAACGCGACTCCCGGATCTGCGAGGGATAGCCCACCCGCCGGAACTCGTTCGTACGGAACGAACCGCCGCCCGCCACCTCGAACAGCGCGGTGGCGTTGGAGAAGTCGTTGCCGAACTGGCTGACCTCCTTGTCGAAGACACCGTCCCCGCGCTCGTCCACGACCCCGATCGCGGACACGCTCACCGCGTGCGTCTGCCAGGCGCCGAGCACTCCGCCCACCGAGTGCGTCGGGTACAGCAGCGGGGGATAGCTGGCGGTGGCCTTCCAGCCCTCGCCGCCGCTGTACTGGTACGCCTCGTAGAACCCCAGATCCATGTCGTGGACGTAGTCGCCCTCGGCGTAGAAGATCCGCCCGAAGGCGCCCTCCGCGATCTGGTTGCGGGCGTGCACGGTCGCCGGGTTGTACTGGCTGGTCTCGCCCATCATGTACGTCAGTCCGGTCGCCCTGACCGCGTCGATGATCGCCGCGATCTCCTCGGTGCTGATCGCCATCGGGACCGCCGAGTACACGTGCTTGCCGGCGCCGAGCCCCTGGAGGACCAGGGGGCCGTGCGTCCAGCGCTGGGTGAAGATCGCGACGGCGTCGACGGCCTTCGACTCCAGCATCGCTTCGTAGGAGGGGAAGGTGCCCGCCAGCCCTTGTTCGGCGGCCAGTTGCTCCGCCCGCTCCGGCAGGAGGTCGGTCACATAGACCTCACTCACGCCCGGGTGGGCCTGGAACAGTCTGGCGAACTGGCCCGAGAACTGGCCTGCTCCGACGATGCCGAGGGAGAACGTCATAGGTGCGTGTCCTTCTCTGACGAGGATTTCGCTGACTCATGAGTCGTCGACCGACGAGTCACTGACCGAGGATGAAGTTGATCTGCTTGTTGGTCTTGTCCAGGCCGCTGACGGGTGCGTCGTTGGCGTAGACGTCCTGCATGGCGGGGCGCATCAACGCGTACACGTCCGCCGAGTAGTTGGTGATCGGGAAGGAGAAGGTGGAGAAGTCCTTCTTGTCGGCGACCGGCCGGGTGAAGGCCGTGACATCGATGCCCTTCTTCTTGTAAGCGGCGACGGCGGCCTTCGTGCCGTCCGGGGTCGCGGGGAAGACGATGCCGTAACTCCCCACCGTCTTCTGGCAGTTGTTCGACGACAGGTAGGTCACCCACTTCCGCGCGCCCGCCTTGTTGGGGGCGTTCTTGGTGATCGAGTCGGCCAGTCCGTTCATCATGGTCGCCCGTTTCCCGGTCGGACCGGTAGGGGTATACGCGGTGGCGATCTTGATGCCCTTGGCCGCGGCGTACGTGGAGATCATCCAGGCACCGTCGAACGCGGTCGCCGCCTTGCCCGCCGCGATCTGCACGTTGGGCGGGTTGGCGCCGTCGCTGTAGTCCGTGAACGGCGCGAGATAGCCCTTCTTCGCCAGGCCGAAGTACCACTTGACCGTCGACTGGTAGGTCTTGCTGTCGTACTGGAACTTCGTGCCCCAGCGCTTCTTGTCCGTGTAGTTCCAGCCTGCGGAGGCGGTGAAGGGACTCCACGTCGTCTGTCCGTCGGAGTCACCGGCGCCCCCGGTGGCCATGCCGTACACCTTGACGTGGTGCTTGTCGAAGCCCGGTTCGTCGCCGCGCTTGCCGTTCTTGTCGATGGTCAGATGGGCGATGGCCTTCTCGAAGGTGCCGCCGTCCGTCGGGTTCCAGGACAGGCTGTTGAGCTGGTCGGCGCTCAGCCCCGCCGACTTCGCCATCTTCTGGTTGTAGAAGAGGGCGACCGTGTCCCAGTCCTTGGGCGTGCCGTACTGATGTCCGTCCTGGCCCTGCCAGTTGGCGGCGAGTCCGGGCTGATAGGTGGACGGGTCGATGCCGAGGTCGTCGAGCGGCTGGAGCACCTTCAGGTCGGCGAACTGGCCGAACTTCTGGATGTGGTCGGTGAACACGTCCGGCTGGGTGCCCGCGATGAAGCTCGCGGTGAGCTTGGTCCAGTAGTCGGCCCAGCCCAACTGCGTGATCTTCACCTTGAGTCCGGGGTTCTGCTGCTCGAAGTCCTTCGCGCAGGCCTGGTAGGCGGGGAGTTGGTTCGAGTCCCACAGCCAGTACGTCACCGTGTTCGAGGCCGACCCCACGGAGTCGCCCTTCGCGCAGCCCGCCGTCAGGGACAGCGCGAGCGCCCCGGTCAATGCCATGACCGTACGAAATCGCATGCCCTGCCCCTTACTTGATTCCGGTGAAGCTGATGGAGCTGACGATGCGGCGCGCGAACACCGAGAAGAGCACCAGCATCGGGAGCGCGGCGATCAGGGTCGCCGCCATCAGGCCCGACCAGTCGTAGCCGGTCTGCGGGGTCTGCGAGCGGAAGATGGCCAGCGCCACCGACAGCACCCGCGAACTGTCGCTGTAGGACACCATCAGCGGCCAGAAGTAGTCGTTCCAGGACGTGATGTACGTCAGCACGCCCAGGGTGAGGATCGGCGTGGACGCCATCGGCAGCAGGACCCGGAAGAAGACACGGACCTTGCCCGCGCCGTCGAGCAGGGCGGCCTCCTCGACCTCGCGCGGGATGTTCATGAAGAACTGCTTGAGGAAGAACACCGCGAACGGCGTCATGAACATCGTCGGCAGCGCGATCCCCAACAGGGTGTCCACGAGCCCGAGTTGCTTGATGAGGACGAAGTTCGGCAGCAGGGTGAAGATCGCCGGCACCATCAGCCCGGCCAGGAACAGCCCGAACATCCGGTCCCGGCCCCGCCAGCGCAGCCGGGCGAAGGCGTAGGCGGCCATCGCGGAGAAGAACACCTGGCAGACGGTGACCAAGGTCGAGACGACCACCGAGTTGAGCAGATAGCGCCAGAACTTCAGCCCGCCGCCCGAACCGCCCTGTGCGATCGCCTCCTTGGTCGACTGGAGGCCGAGTGCCCGCTCGAAGCCGCCGGTGGTGAAGTCGACCGGCAGCGGGTCCGAGGGGTGGGCGGCGAGCCCCGTGTTGGTGGAGAGCGCGGTGCGCAGGATCCAGTAGAACGGCAGCAGAGTGATCAGCATGATCGCGGCCATCGCGACCCAGGCGGCGACCTTGCCGACGGAGGGCCGGGGCCGGGGCGGCCGTACGATCTCCTGCTTGGTCGTCGTGGGTGTGTTGGGCGTGGTGGTCAGGGTGGCCATGTCGACTCCTTCCGGTCAGCCGAGGTCGGTCTGGCCGGCGCGGGTGAGCCGGTACTGGAGGAACGTGATCGCGCTCAGCACGATCAGCAGGGCCACGGACATCGCGGACGCGTAACCGAACTGGAAGCGCCCGAAGGCGGAGCCGTAGATGTAGTACTGGAGGACGTTCGTCGCGTTCGCCGGGCCGCCCGCGGTGGTCACCGCGACCGTGTCGAACACCTGGAACGAACCGATCACCGTCATGATCAGCACGACCGCCAGCACCGGCCGCAGCAGCGGCATCGTGATCCGCCAGAACATCCGCCACTCGCTCGCGCCGTCCACCTTCGCGGCCTCGTACATGTCGCCCGGGATGGCCTGCAGCCCGGCGAACAGCAGCAGCGCGGTGTAGCCGACGTGCCGCCACACGTTGATCAGGGCGATCGTCGGTATGGCCCAGGTCTTGTCGGCGAGGAAGGGGATGTGGTCGAAGCCGAGCCCGCCGATGATCTCGTTGCCGATGCCGAGCTGGGTGTCGAGGATCCACAGCCAGACGATGCCGGCGACGACGTTCGACATCAGGTACGGCGTGAGCACGATCCCGCGCAACAGGGCGGACTGGGTGAGCCGTTGGAGCAGCACGGCGACGGCGAGGGCCGTGACCGTCTGGATGCCGATGTTGATGAGCACGTACTCGACGGTGACCTTCAACGACGACCAGAAGATGGGGTCGTGGACCATCCGGTCGTAGTTGTCGAGGCCCACCCACTTCGCCGGTGTCAGCAGGTTGAAGCGGGTGAAGCTCAGATAGATGCCCCGCAGGGTCGGCCAGAGCAGGAAGACCAGGAAGCCCAGCAGGGCCGGAGCGATGAAGACCGCCGCCAGCCGTCCGTCGCCCCCGCCTTCACGGGCCCGCGGCCGGCGGGTCGGGGGACTGCTTGAGGCGATGGTCATCTGGAGACTCCCTTGTCTGCGACGGCTCGTCCTCGCGGCACTTACTTTCGTCTCGAAATAATCCAGGCGTCAATAGCCGTGCATTGATCTTTTCCGTGCAGGATTCTGGCCGTATCGTGATCCTGTTACTTCCATGGTGAAAGAAAGAGCCTTGTGGGAGTGTGACCCTCATGACCACACGTGCCGCCAGCTGGCAGCCGCTGAGCCCCGGTGAACGCTCCGTGGCGATCGAGGTGCTCGTCCACGGCCCGCTGTCGCGCACCGATCTCGCGCGCCGGCTCGACCTCTCGGCGGGCAGCCTCACCCGCCTCACCAAGCCGCTGATCGAGTCCGGCCTGCTGGTCGAGGTCCCCGACGGCGGCAGCCCGGCCGAAGTCCGCCAGGGCCGCCCCTCGCAACCCCTCGACGTGGTCGCCGAGTCCCGCACCTTCCTCGGGTTCAAAGTCACCGAGGACATGGTCTACGGCGTCGTCACCACCCTCAGGAGCGAGATCGTCGCCCGCCTCGACCGACCGCTCACCACCCACGACCCGGCCGAAGTCGCCGACCAGCTCGCCGAGATGACGGGCGAGCTCACCGCGCGGTTCCCCACCCTCACGGGCGTAGGCATCGGTGTCGGCGGTCTCGTCCAGGACCGTGCCGTGGTGAGGGAGTCGCCCTTCCTGCACTGGAACAACGTCCCGCTGGCCGAACTGGTCGAGGAGCGCACCGGGTTGCCGGTCGTCGTCGAGAACGACGTCGCCGCCCTCGTCGAGGCCGAGACCTGGTTCGGTGCCGGACGCGGCCTCGACCGCTTCGTGGTCCTGACCATCGGCGCGGGCATCGGCTACGGCCTCGTCCTGGGCGGCAAGCGCGTGCCGTACGCCGAGGAGGACCGCGGGTTCGGCCGCCACTGGATCCTGAACCCCAACGGCCCGCTCACCCCCGCCGGTGAACGCGGCAGCGCCGTCTCGCTGTTGACCATCCCCAGCATCCGCTACCAGATCCAGGCCGCCACCGGCCAGGACCTGACGTACGAGGAGATCCTCGCCCGCGCCGCCGCCGGTGAGCCCATGCCCTCCCGCGTCATCGACGAAGCGGCCCGCGCGCTGGGCGCGTTGGTCGCCCAGATCGCCAACTTCGTGCTGCCGCAGAAGATCCTGCTCGCCGGAGAGGGCGTCGGCCTGATCGACGTCGCCGGCAAGGCGGTGGACGACACGCTCCGCGCCCACCGGCATCCGCTGGCCGCCCCGCTCGACGTCGAGACCAAGGTCTCCGACTTCCATGACTGGGCGCGCGGAGCCGCGGTGTTGGCGATCCAGGTGCTGGTGCTGGGTGTGGCGGAGGTGTGAATTGCGTTACGGGGCTTGACAGATGGACGTGATCAGTAACACGGTCCGATATGTCCGGTTGGCTCGTGATTACTCACATCGCCTTCACCTACGGCGACGTATGCTTCACACCATGTCCACCCGTGTTGAATCAGCCACCGAGCGATCGGCAGCCGAGGTCAACGAGGAGATCAGGGCCCTGTGGCTCCGATCGGGCGGGACGCTGAGCGTCGAACAGCGCGAGGAGTACCGGCGGCTGGTGATGGAGTGGGCCACCGCGGCTCCGCAGCCGGCCACGGCGGCCTGAGAGCCGTCGCCCGGCCGGCGCAGCAGTCGTTCGGATCCCGTCGCCCGGCCTTCCTCGTGACCCACGGCCCAGCCGGTCGAGCCCCCGTCGACCCGACCCGACCATCCCCCGTCGAACTCCCTGTGGGATCGGTCCTGAGTGATCAGCCCCACATCGCCGAATAGTGCCGCTGGAAGGCCTTGCGGTCCTGTTCCGCGCGGATCCAGCGCGTCGCCACCAGCGCGATCAGACTTCCCGCGATGACCAGCAGACCCGGTCCCACGTTCTTGGGGTCGGTGAGCCGGGACGCCAGGGTCGTCGTGCCCGCCGTGGTGTTCGTCGCCGGCGCCGACGTTCCCGGTGTGACCGAGCCGCCCGCTGCCGCGCTGCCGGCGGCCGAGGCGGACGGCGCCGGCGAGGCGGCCGTCTTCGGCGCCACCAGCAGCTTGACGTTGAGCGCGGCCAGCGCCTTGGTCAGCGGCTGGAAGAACGTCGTACCGCCCGCCTTGCAGTCACCGCTGCCGCCCGAGGTCACCCCCAGCGCGATGCCGTTGGAGAACAACGGGCCACCGCTGTCGCCCGGTTCGGCACACACCGTGGTCTGGATCAGACCGGTCACCGTGCCCTCGGGATAGTTCACCGTCGCGTCGAGCGCGGTCACCTCGCCGTCGTGCAGCCCGCTGGTGCTGCCGCTGCGGAACACCTTCTCACCCACGGCCGCGTCGGCCAGGCCCGTGATCGTCACCCCGCTGCCATTGCCGATCGCGACGACGTCCGCGCCCTCGCCCGCCGAACCGCTCGCGTACTGCACCAGCGAGAAGTCACTGCCGGGGAAGTTGTCGGAGACCGTCTTGCCCAGCTGCTGGTCGCCCTGGTTGTCGGCGAACCAGATCGAGCCGACCGGACCGCAGTGCCCGGCCGTGAGGATGAAGTCGGTCTGGCCGTTGGTCACGTTGTAGCCCGCCGAGCAACGGCCGCCGGTCGACAGGATGGGCTGCGCCCCGTTGATCCGGGTCGTGAACTTGCCCTGCGTGCGCTGCATCTCCACCGAGGCGCCGATGCCGGTCGCGACCTTCGTCATCGCGGCCCAGGCGGTGGCGGAGACGCTGCTGTCGCCCTCCACGATCACCTTGTTGTTCCGGTAGTCCATCGCCCACGCGGTGCCCGGCACCTTGGGCGCCGAACTCAGCGTGGTGGCGGCCGACTTCAGCTCGTTCATGCTGTACCGCACGACCTTCGCCTCGGCGCCCGCCTTCGTCACCTCGGCCGCCGTCGTCTTGTCGGTCACCGCGACGACCGTACGGCCGCCGGAGTCGACCCAACTGCCCGCCGTACGGGCCGAACCGAGCTTCGCCACCAGAGCGGAGCCCTTGTCCGCGGGCGTCTGTGGCGCGCTGAGCGTGGCGGCGGACCTGCCCGGGGAATCACTCGCCATGGCCGCCTGGGTGACCATGGCACCTCCCAGCAGGAGTCCGCCGACGGCCGTCAACCGTGTCACTCGCCGGACGACCCGTCGTCGTGCGTGCCTCATGCCTGGCTCCCGAACCCCGAACGTGCGGTGCCGAACACCGCGAGGCACTCCGGTCGTTGAGGTGCCCTTCCTCCATACGTGGCCCGGCACCGTCCCGTTCACCGTCTGGAAGATCGGCTTCAGCCGCACGCGGCAACAGGCCCTCCGGACGGCCGAGTTGGCCTCGACGGCGCGCCCGGCGGGGAGCCGGTCGCCCCGGTCGCCGATGAGCCGTGATCCCTCTATCTTGAGCCCCATGACCAGCAACCCGCAGGCCGCGCCCGGTGAACCCAATCCCCTGCGTGCGCTCACCCTCGACCGGCTGCGACGTCGTACCAGCATGAAATGGCGCACCTACCCCGAGGACGTGCTGCCGGTGTGGGTGGCCGAGATGGACGTGCCGCTCGCCGAACCCGTGGTCCGCGCGGTCACCGACGCGCTCGCCCTCGGGGACACCGGGTATCCCGCCGGTACGGCCTACGCGGAGGCCCTTGCAGAGTTCGCGGAGAAGCGGTGGGGCTGGGGCGGGCTCGCCGTGGAACGCTCCCGGATCGTGCCGGACGTCATGCTGGGCGTCGTCGAGATGCTCCGGCTGGTCACCGGACCCGGCGATCCGGTGGTGCTGAACCCGCCCGTGTATCCGCCGTTCTTCCAGTTCGTGACCCACATGGACCGGCAGGTGGTGGAAGCGCCGCTGGGCGCTGACCTGCGTATCGACCTCGGCGCCCTGGAGGACGCGTTCCGGCGCGCGGTCGAGGGCGGACGGCGGGCCGCCTATCTGCTGTGCAGCCCGCACAACCCGACCGGCACCGTGCACACCGCCGCCGAACTGGCCGCCGTCGCCGCCCTCGCCGAGCGGTACGGAGTGCGGGTCGTGGCCGACGAGATCCACGCACCGGTGCTCGCCGCGGGCGCCGCCTTCGTGCCCTATCTGGCCGTGCCGGGCGCGGAGCGCGGGCTGTCGCTCATGTCGGCGTCGAAGGCCTGGAACCTCGCCGGACTCAAGGCCGCCCTGGCCGTCGCGGGCCCCGCGTCCGCCGCCGACCTGGCCCGACTGCCCGAGGAGGTCGGCCACGGTCCGAGCCACATCGGCGTCATCGCCCACACCGCCGCCCTGCGCGACGGCACCGCCTGGCTGGACGCCCTGCTGACCGGCCTCGACGACAACCGCCGGCTGCTGGTCGGTCTGCTGGCCGAGCACCTGCCCGCGATCGGGTACCGACCCGCCGAGGCCACCTACCTCGCCTGGCTCGACTGCCGCGCGCTCGGCCTCGGCGACGATCCGGCGGACGTCTTCCTGCGACGGGGCCGGGTCGCGCTGAGCCCCGGCATCGACTTCGGCACGGGCGGCACCGCACACGTACGGCTCAATCTGGCGACATCCCCGGAGGTGATCACGGAAGCCGTACGGCGGATGGTGGCGGCACTCGGCTGACCTCCGCCGAGCTGTATGGCGGCGGCACTCGGCCGACCCGCGCCGTGCTGTCATGAACACCTGGTCCGGCTGCCATGATGAGCACATGCGTGTGCTGATGCCGGTCCCCGACCGTGACTTCGACGTCACCGAGGTCGCCGTGCCCTGGCGGCTGCTCACCGACGCCGGGCACCAGGTCGTCCTCGCCACCGAGCGGGCCGGGACCCGGCCCGCCGCGGACCCCCGACTGCTGACCGGAGTCCTCTTCGGACAGCTCGGCGCCGAGGACGAACCCAAGCGGTTCTACCAACAGCTCACCGAGGCACCGGAGTTCGGCGCCACGGTCGCCTGGGCGGACGTGGACGTGACCGGCTTCGACGGACTGCTGCTGCCAGGCGGCCACGCGCCCGGCATGCGTCAATATCTGGGCTCGGCCCAACTGCGGGCGAAAGTGGGGGAGTTCTGGGCTCTCGGCCGCCCGGTCGGCGCGATCTGCCACGGCGTCCTCGTACTGGCCCGCACCCAGGACCCGGCCACCGGCCGCGGCGTCCTCGCCGGACG
Source organism: Streptomyces sp. W16 (assembly GCF_033194735.1). NCBI lineage: Bacteria > Bacillati > Actinomycetota > Actinomycetes > Kitasatosporales > Streptomycetaceae > Streptomyces > Streptomyces sp. W16. The sequence continues at coordinate 5,957 of NZ_JAWOAI010000187.1, read as the reverse complement.
CCGTACGACCTGCCTGCCCAAGTACATGGAACGCACCGCCTACTTGACCACCGCCTGGCGCCTCGGCCGCTACTACCGCACCTACCCCGCCTACGTGGAGGACGAGGTGCGGGCCGCCCTCGACGACCCGGGCGCGCAGTTCGCGCGCGGGCCCAGGGAGCTCACCCGGCGCGGCACCGCGAGCGACGACAGCCACGCGTTCGTCGTGCAGGACGGCAGCTACCTGTCGGCGCGCTGGCCCGGAGACGCGTACCTTTTCGCCCGCCGGTATCTCGATCTCCTGCGGGCACCTGCGGGTGCTTAGACTGCCGACCATGGACGAGACCCCGCTGGACCGGCTCGGCGCAGGCCAGTACCTGCTGATCACCAGCTACCGCAAGAACGGCTCCCCGGTCCCCACCCCGGTGTGGGTGGTGCGCGACGGCGACACCCTCGGGGTGTGGACGGTCGCCGACTCCTGGAAGGTGAAGCGCATCCGGACCCGCGCCGATGTCCTCGTAGGCCCCTGCGACCTGCGCGGCAACCCGACCGGCGACCAGGTCCCCGGCACCGCCGAGCTCACCGACGCCGAGACCATCGCCCGCTACCGCACCCTCATCAAGCGCAAGTACGGCCTCACCGGCCGTCTCACGCTCCTCGGCAGCCGGCTGCGCCGCGGTCTCGACGGCACCGTCGGCATCCGCGTCACCCTCAAAGCCTGAGGGCGGACCCCGTGCCCACCGAACCCAGGGAGCGCCCGTGGACCCCGCGCTGAACCCGGCCGACCTGCGGCTGCGGCAGGAGCGGATCGTCTTCGCCCGGATGCGCAGCACCCAGGACCGGGTCGCCGACGCCATCACCGCCTTCGCCGGCACCATGCTCTTCGTCTATCTGCACGCCCTGTGGTTCGCCGTCTGGATCGCCCTCAACGAAGGACTCCTCGGGCACGCCGGGATCTTCGACCCGTACCCGTACGGACTGCTCACGATGATCGTCAGCCTGGAGGCCATCTTCCTGTCGACCTTCGTCATGGTGAGCCAGAACCGGCAGGCGGCCCGCGAGAACGTCCGCGCCGACCTCGACTTCGAGACCAACCTCCGCTCCGAGGTCTGGTCGGCCCACATCGGAGCCGCCCTGGGCCTGGACCCCCACGAGGTCGAGGAACGCGTGCAGGAACTCCTCACCGAGAACCGCGCCAAGATGAACGGCGGGACGGGCAAGCCGAGTTGAGCGGTCGCACGATGAAGGGGCCGCAGCTTTTCGAGCTGCGGCCCCTTCACTTCGTACGGCGTCCGGCTACGACGCGTCGAGCACCGTGCCGGTCAGCACCGGACCGTCGCGCACCGGGTCGCCGTTGTCGTTGAAGGCCCGGAAGAGTACGGACTCGGGCTGTTCGGCCACCTGGTCGGTGATGGTGGGCAGGCTGATCTCCGCGCCGGTCTGCCCCGCCGGAACGGTCGCCCAGAGGGCCAGGCTCAGCACCTTGGACAGGGGCCGCTCCGGGGTGGTCTCCTCGCCGGAGTTCTCGCGGAACCACTGGGGGTCGACGTCGAGGGTGGACAACTCCGGCCCCGTGGTGACCGGTTGGACGACGAACGTGGGGTTGATCTCCACGTCGGCGGGCGTCGAGAGGGTCACCTTCCACTTGAGGGCCTGTCCCTCGGTGACCCGGTCGGCGACCGGGGTGACGGTGAGCGTGGGCATCGGGTCGTCGTTCTCGGCGGTCACCCCACCGTGATGGGCGCCGACCACCGCGCCGTGCACCGCCTTCACGAACACGTCGTGCTGGACGTCGTAGCCGAAGCGCGTGTTGCCCTTCACCTCGACCGGTACGTCGATGTCGTGGCCGCCGGGGTGCACCGTCACCAGGCGTGAGGTGTCCTGGCCGGTGGCCGGGTCGGTGACGTAGACGCGCACCTGGCCGCTGCTCCGGCCGGACACCTGGACGGGCACGCGGTACGTCTTGACGCCCGAGTCCCCTTCCTTGACGGTGAGCCGGCCGATGTCGACGCGCGGGAGCGTGGCCGCGACGGCCGCCGGAGTGCCGGGGCGCCAGCCCCAGGCGTCCATCAGCCACGCCTGGCCAGAGCGCGAACGCGGGGTCAGGGAAAGGGACTTGACGTGGCGCAGGTCGAGTCCGGCGCGGGTGGCGGCGGTCAGCGGTACCCGGACCTCGCGCGCCCAGTACGAGGCGGTGCGCCCGGTGCCGGGCAGGCCGTCGACACGGACCCGGCCGAGGGTCGCGCGGTGGCCGGAGGCGTCGGTGAGGGACACGTCGAGCTGGGTGCCGGTGGTGTTGGGCGGCACGATCACCCGCAGGGCCAGGGACTTGGCGCCGTTGAGGGAGACCGGCCTGTCCGAACGCACCGTCATCGGCGAACCGGCCGCGGACCAGCGCAGCGCTACGGTACGGCGGCCGATCTCCTTGCTGGTGTCCCACTGTGCGAAGTGCGGCGAGAGGCCCGTGTTGTTGTCGCCCAGGCAGGCGACCGCCGGGTCGGGATCCACCGCGGAGCACAACCTGCCGCCGGACACGGTGACTTGACCGTCCGGCAGGAAGCCGGCGCCGCGGTTCGCACCCACCGCGTGGGTGAGGACCCGCGCGGGGTCCGCCGAGGGCGCCCGACGGCCCGAGCCGTCGAGCAGCTCGCGCGCCCGGTCGTCACCGGCGACGAACAGCCGGGCCGCGGTGGCGATGTAGGTGGCGCCGGCCCGGTGCTGCTGGTCGGCGGTCAGCCGGGTCGCGGTGCCAGGCGAGCACACCGCGTCGGGCTGGTCGGGGTCGTTGTAGAAGTCGTCCTCGGCGGGCGCCTGCGCCTGGCCCGGCGTCCACTCGGTGTTGAAGAAGTTGTGGTCGGCGCCCTCGACATAGACCGCGCTGTGCAGTGCGGCACCCCGGCTGACTCCGCGTGTCCCGTCGACGTACACCTCGCCCTGCAGGTCGGAGACGTCACCGTCGCAGCCGGGCAGTAGCGTCACCGACGGCACGTCGGCCACCGGGTTCTGACCGAAGATCGTCGGGCCGATGAGGACGGTGCCGCGGATCTTCCACCGCACCGGGCCGTGATAGCCGTCCTGCGCGGCCGGCGGCGGGTAGAGGCTGTCCATCGCCGCCCGGTTGACGCCCTCGCCGCCACGCGAGTGCCCGATCAGCAGGACCTTCGAGAGGTCGGCGCGGGGTGCGTCACGGACGACCGGGGGAGCGGTGTCGGGGTGGGCGGACCAGCCGGCCCAGCGGGCCAGGTGCTGCCGAACCAGCGACGAACGGGCCTGCGCACCGCCGTCGTCGGCGTTGAAGTCCTGGCCGTTGATGCCGTTGGCGGAGATCGACACCGTCACATAGCCCTGGGAGGCCAGGAGTTGCTGGTCGCGCAGATAACCCCGGTAGCTGGGGACCTGCTTGGTGCCGGTGGGGCAGGGCCAGTCACCGGTGATGTTCTCGGTGCCCGGCGTGTAGCAGGTGTAGTGCCGGCCGTGCAGGAACAGCGCGAGTGGCCGCTTGCCGGTGGCACCCTTGGGCGCGACCACGACGGCCCGCATCTCCACGGGCTGCGGAAACCCGGGCAGCCGTACCGAGTTGAGGGTGTACTCACCGGTCGTCGTACGGTACGCACCCGGCTTGCCGGGATCGATCGCGCCCGGCGGGAGCGGGGCCGGGCGTTGAACGGCGGCCTCCGAACGTCCCCCGCCGGAGCCGGAGGTGTCCCCGGCGGTGTCCAAACGCCGTCCGCCGGCCACCACTTGAAGGTCCGTCAGTTTCCCGGGTGAGGCGGCGCCGAGGCCGAGCCGGAACGTCCGCCCGTCCTTCGCCGGTCTCGGTACGCCGAGGAGCCGGCCACCGGCGTGGAACTCGACACGGGCGTCCCCCATGGGCACCTGCCTGCCCGAGCGCCACACCAACTGCTGCGCGGACCCCTTACCGGTGATCCGCCAACCCGGTGGCAGAGTGCCGTCGTCGGCTGTCGCCGCGGCCGTGAACGGTCCGGTGCCCGAGGGCGGTACCGCCTGCGCCGACCCCGACACCCCACCCGCCACCGCGAGCACCGCCGCGGCCGTGACCCATATTCGCCGGGCACGGAACAATGTGTTCTCCTCCTCGAACCCCAGACGCGGGCACCCCGTCGATCACGGGAGCCCCTCGCGCCCCGGAGGACGGGAAGCGGACGCTGTGGGTTGCCTGTGGAGGAGGATTCGGCCGGTCTTCGGCGGCCGGGCCCGAACTCGGCCGTGCGGTACGGCCGTTCAGGAATCGGTCGCCGGTCGGTGCCGGCCGGGTCGTCGGTCAGTGCCAGGCGCGGTACGGCTCGTCGAGGAGCTGGAAGACGGGTTCGCCCCGCACCGGGTCCTTGGCCGTGGACAGCCGGACGCGGTCGCCGCTGTGGATACCGATGGGATGACCGATGACCCGGCCGCGCACCACGAAGCCCTCGGCCATCTCGATCAGCGACACATTGCGGGCGGCGGGGGTGTTGCGGTGCACCACCGTCGAGTGGCGCACCGTACCGGTGCCCTCGCTGCGCTCCGTGCGCAGGTCGCCGCCCTGGCAGACCGGGCACAGGAGCCGGTGGTACATCGCGGTGCCGCACCAGGTGCAGCGCTGGAAGAGGATGGTGTCCCCGTCCGGGGCGTGCGGTTCGAGTACGCCTGCCGGGGAGCCGGCTGCCGGACGGGTCGCGAATCCTGAGTGGTGGTACACGCTGTCAACTCCCTGCGCTCGGCCGGAATCCCGCGTGCGCGGCCGAGCCGGGCACGCATGTGCGCGGTTCACCGTGCGACCGTGCACGACTACAGCTTATGGCACTCAGTGCCAAGCGTAAAGATACTGCGTACCCTGGTGTTTTTCGGTTCAGTCGCGGCCGAGCGCGGACTCGATCTCCTGGACGACGCGCCACAGCGGCGCGTCACGGCGGGAGACGACCACCACGACGTCCTCGGGTTGTGGTCGGGACTGCACGGTGGGTGGTGCCGGCGGATGTCCGAAAGCGGACTGCACATACCCCAGGGCGTGGTCCACCTCGGTGGCCGCGTCGCGCTGTCCGTCCGAACGCAGCCAGGAACGCAGCGCGTTGTTGTGCGCCGCGACCACGGAGGCGGCGATCACGTCGGCCTGGAGGGTGCCGTCGGGCCGCCCGGCGAAGCGCCCGCGCAGATAGTCGGCGAGGGCGCGCTCGTAGCGCCACACCACCGACAGTTCGTACGCGCGCAGTCCCGGCACCTTCTTGGTGAGGCGGTAGCGCTGGACCGAGAACGTCGGGTTCTCGTTGTACATCCGCAGGACGAGCCGGGCCGCGTCGCAGACCCGCCGCACGGGTTCGTGCTCGGCGCCGCCGGACGCGAGGAACGCCGTCATGTCGGCGAGGCAGCGTTCGTGGTCGGGGAAGACCACGTCCTCCTTGGAGGGGAAGTAGCGGAAGAAGGACCGCCGCCCGACCCCGGCCAGTGCCACGATGTCGTCGATGGTGGTCTGTTCGTAGCCCCGCTCCAGGAACAGCTGGAAGGCGGCCGCGACCAGGGCGTCCCGCATGGGCGGCTTGGAGCTCATGGACGCGAACGTAGCACCAGGCCGACACTCATGGCACTCAGTGCGCTGCCAAGAGGGAACTGAGTCCCCTGGAGTCCACGGCGGAGTGCGACGGCCGATGCGGTCGAGACGGTCGATTCGGTCGATACGGTCCGCGGCATAGAGTGACGGCGACCGGCTGTGCCATCAGGGGGACCCATGCGACTTCACGTCGACCAGCGCCATGAGCGGGTGCTCGAACTCGTCCGGGAGCGTGGCAGCCTGCGGGTCGCCGAACTCGCCGCGGAACTCGGTGTCTCCGCCGTCACCCTGCGGCGCGATGTGGAGGCGCTGGCCACCCAGGGCCGGGTGCGGCGGCTGCACGGCGCGGTGGTGTGGCCGGGCGGGACCGTCGTGGAGCCGCCGGTGCGGAGCGAGCCCGCCGAGGGCCCGGTGATCGGAATGATCGTGCCGACCA
>NZ_JAWOAI010000186.1:0-17297 GCF_033194735.1 Streptomyces sp. W16 | reverse complement strand
GCGCGCCCGCCCGGGCCGCCGTCCCCGCCTGCTCCGCGGCGTAGGCGATCAGCCCCAGCTGTACGGCGGCCAGGGTGACGAGGATCAGGATCGGGATGAACCCGAGGTACTCGATGGCGACTTGACCGCGGTCGCGCGCCTTACGGTCGTAGGACATCTCAGTTCGTCGCCTCCTCTACGGCGCCCGCGTGGGCGTGGACCGTGAAGGGGAAGGCGATCGAGCCGGGGAAGAGGACGGGCACGTCGAGCGTGACGTCGGCCGTGACGAGCCCCGTGCCCCCGCCCCCACACCTCACTTCGGCTCCGTCCCTCCACGCGGCGGACAGCTTGCTGAGGCCCGCCTGTTCGCAGGCGGCGATGCGCGCGCCGCCCGGCGCCGCCGCCGTCGCCGCCCGTACCGCCTCGTCGGCAGCATTCCCCGCGAGCGTGTACGTGTACCCCACCAGCACGAACTGCCACATCAGCACCAGCGTCAGAATGATCAGCGGGGTCATGCCGAGGAACTCGATGGTGACCTGGCCCCGGTCCCTTCCCTGCACGGGCATACGCATCCCCCTCACTCCCTACGGCGCCGGAAGCTCACCGAGCCGCGGTCGCCGCCCCGCGACCGGCCGCCCTTCTGGGCGACTTCGGGCACCTTGACCAGTCCGAGTTCGCCCGCGAGACCCCAAAGAGCCTGTTTGACCACGCTCTTGTTGTCGAGTTCGTGGAGGCGGCCGGCGTCCACCGCGCCCTGGAGTTCCTTGAAGTTGGCGGGGATCGCGGTGGCGGCGACCGCCGTGCCGGTGATCCGCTGGATCAGCGCGGGCTGGATCTCCGTACCGCGCGTGTGCCGGTTGACGACGATGGTCGTCTCCTCGGCCTTGCGGATCTGCAGCCGGTCCCACATGCGGACGGTGCGCTTCGCGGCGCGGACGGCGACCACGTCCGGGGTGGTGAACAGCAGTGCCGTGTCGGCCATTTCGACGGCCGCCGCGCTCGCACCGCTCATCTGGGCCCCGCAGTCGATGACGACGACCTCGTAGCGGGAGCGCAGGGCGCTGACGATCTGGCGGGCGGCCCGGTCGGTGACCTCTTCGCCGCGTTCGCCCTCGCCGGGGGCGAGCAGCAGCGCCATCCCGGTGTCGTGCCGGAACACGGCGTCGGCCAGGACGCGGGGCGAGATGTCGGTGATCGCGGCGAGGTCGACGACGGAGCGGCGGAACTGGACGTCCAGGAAGGAGGCGATGTCGCCGGTCTGGAGGTCCATGTCGACGAGGGCGGTGCTACGGCCCGACGTCTGGGCGGCGAGGGCGAGTTGGATCGCGGCGAGGGTGGCGCCGACCCCGCCCTTGGCGCCGCTGACCGTGACGACGGTGCCGCCGACACCGGTGAACACGTCGCCGCCGTGCCCCAGATGACGCCGTACGCCCACGGACCAGGCGGCGACGGCCTGGACCCGGTTGGCCAACTCCTCGTAGCTCAGCGGCAGCGCGATGAGGCCGCGGGCGCCGGAGTCCATGGCGGCCTGGAAGAGGCCGGGGCTGGCGTCCGTGGTGACGAGGATGACGCCCACCGCCGGGAAGCGCAGGGCGACCTCGCGGACCAGCTCCAACGCCGGGACGGGACCGATGCGTTCATGCACCACCACGACCTCGGGCAGCTCGTCGACGGACTCGGCGGCGAGCCGGGCCAGGGTGTCGATGAGCTGCGTCGAGTCGGCCACCGGGGCCACCGGGTCGGCGTCCGGGAGCTGGCTGAGCAGGGTCGTGATGGCGCGGATGGCGTCCGCGTCTCCGACCGCCGGAAGAATCCTGGTGGGCATGCGGGCCTCTCACTTGTCCTTCGCGAGTTCGTACGTCCGGTCCTGCTCGGGCACGGTCGTATCGGTGCCGGGCGCCACCAGCGCCAGCCGCACCCGCTCGGCGAACGACTCGGCGTAGGTGATGCGCTGGGCATCGAGAGTGGAGAGCGCGAAGGTGATCGGTACACCGTTGGTGGACTGCTGCTGGTTCTTGTCGCTGTTGCTGCCCGGGTCGAGGGCGGTGATGTGGCCGACGTCGATGACCTTCGCGTTGGTCACGATGATCTTCGACTGGTCGGGGTCGCCCTCTTTCGCGCCCGCGAAGGTGGCGTACACGTTGACCGTGGAGCCCGGGGTGATCTTGCCGGCGACGCCGGTGGCCGCGTCGATCATGATGGCGACCTCCTGCTGCCCGGGCTGCAGGGCCGGCTGGTCGACGATCATGTCGGTCTGCAGCAGGGAGCCCCCGCGCAGGGTGGTCACCGCGATCTTGCCCTCGATCTGGCGGAGATCGGTCACGGCGTTGTCCGACAGCCACCGCTTGGGCATCTCGATCTTCTTGAACTGGGCCGCGGTGAGGGCCGTGTAGGGCGCCACGTTGTCCTTGACCTGGTAGGCGGCGACTTCGGGGCCGACCTTGGACTTCACGTCGCTGATGACGGAGAGGACGCCGGCGAACGCGCCGAGGGCGCAGAGGACCGACAGGAGCAGGAGTATCACGCCGCGGCGCTGACGGGAGTTCATGAACCGTACAACCTCATTGGGGATATCGGTCGAGCGGAAATGAGCGGATCGAGCGGGATCGAGCCGGGTCGAGCGGGACCAGGTGCTGTAAGCGTGTCCTGTGAAGGGATGACTTATCCGCTGGATGTTTGGTTCTCGTGAACGGGCGGTGTTGCCGAGCAGAAGACACAACGGTCACCGATGACGTCGATACCGCACCAATGGCACACGGACTGCCGTACCGAGGTGACCAGTTGGTAGAGCACGGACAGGTCGGGCAGGTATGTACAGAACTCGATCAACTTGCTCGTACCCCACCAAGTCACCGACTCGGCGGGCAGGGTGGCCTCGCGGAGCCCCATCGCGTTCCACGCCGGGGCGAGGGTGGCGCCGATCCAGTCGGACTGCAGCTGCCCCTTGGCGACCAGCATCCAGGTGCCGAACTCCGGCCCGTCGAGGGCGCCTTGGGGGCCGACCTTGATGAGCTGCGGCTCGGGGTGTGCGATCACCGCGAACTGGCTGCCGGGCACCCAGGACTTGGCGTGCGACTTGAGGCCGACGGGGACCCGGTCCAGCTTGGTGACCGAGCCGAGGAGCGCGCCGGCGTGGATGTAGTGGGTGAGCAGCCGGCCCGCCGAGGCGAGCACCCCGGGACTGAGGTCGCAGGTCGCGAGCTGCCTCAACTGGCGGGCCAGTACGGCGAGTCCGAGTGGGGGGAGATTCGGACGGAACAGGGCGATCCGGTCGCTCTCCAGGATGGACCGGATGGTGTGCAGCCGTCGGTCGACACCCTCGGACACGGCCTGCGAGGACACGACGACGACATGCCCGTGCTGGTCGATGAGGGCCTGCATCTCCGACAGCGCCTGATCCAGCGGCCGTTGGTCCAGGTCCCGCAGCACGACGGCGGGCAGGGTCCGTTCGTCCTGTGCCGGCAGCGCCATGTCGGCGCTGGTCACAGCAATGGCAATTGGCACGCGCAGCTCCCCGTCTCACGCCTGTCGGCTTTCCGGTATTACTCCGGTACGCCGAGTTGACTTCATTGCGTGACTACCTCAGCACTGTATCCACGCCCCTGTGACCGGAGAACAGCGTTTCTGCAGCTGTGCCGCAACTGTCATTGCGCACAACACGCCAAATCGGGGCAGGTCGAGCAGCTGATCGAGGTCGGGGCGGCGAATCCACCACCGGAGAAGTTGGTCTGGACCTCTTGACAGCACAATTGGTCTGGACCAACTCTTGAACTCCAGCGGTGGCCACCGTCGTAACAGTCCCCTCCAACTCCCCCACCGGAGGCATCAGTGGACCGCGCACCAGGCAAGCCCAGCAGAAACAGACGCCTGTGGGCCGGGGTCGCCATGGCCGCCCTGGCTCTCTCCTTCGCGGGCACCGGCCAGGCGTCCGCCGCCGACATCAACAACGCCAAGAACGCCGGCTTCGAGTCGGGCCTGACCAACTGGACCTGTACGGCGGGCAGCGGCACGACCGTCTCCTCCCCGGTGCACAGCGGCGCGGCGGCCCTGAAGGGCACCCCGGCCGGCCAGGACAACGCCCAGTGCAGCGAGTCGGTCGCGGTCAAGCCCAACTCGACGTACACGCTGAGCGCCTGGGTGCAGGGCGGCTACTCCTACCTCGGCGTGACGGGCACCGGTACGACGGACGTGTCGACCTGGACCCCGGACACGACGGCCTGGAAGCAGCTGTCGACGACGTTCACGACGGGCGCCTCGACCACGTCCGTCTCGGTGTACACCCACGGCTGGTACGGACAGGCCGCGTACTACGCGGACGACATCTCGGTCTACGGCCCCGACGGCGGCGGTGGCAGCGACCCGGCCCCGACGGTCCCGGCGATACCGACGGGCCTGAGCGTCTCCTCCACGACCTCCTCCTCGGTCTCCCTGGCCTGGAGCGCGGTATCGGGAGCCACCGGCTACAACGTCTACCGCGCCGGCACGAAGATCACGGCGGTGACGGGAACGTCCGCCACGATCACGGGACTTACCGCTTCCACCTCCTACTCCTTCCAGGTCACGGCGACCAACTCGGCCGGTGAGTCCGGGAAGTCGACGGCGGTGACGGGCACGACGACGGCAACGGGCGGAGGCGGAGGCGGCACCCTCCCGAAGCACGCGGTGACCGGCTACTGGCAGAACTTCAACAACGGCGCGACCGTCCAGAAGCTCTCGGCCGTCTCCTCCCAGTACGACATCATCGCGGTGGCCTTCGCGGACGCGACCTCGACTCCGGGCGCGGTCTCCTTCACACTCGACTCGTCCGGCCTCGGCGGCTACACGGTCGACCAGTTCAAGGCGGACATCGCGGCCAAGCACGCGGCCGGCAAGAAGGTCGTCATCTCGATCGGCGGCCAGAACGGCACGATCTCGGTCAGCGACTCGACGTCGGCAGCGAACTTCGCCAACTCGGTCTACTCCCTGATGCAGACGTACGGCTTCGACGGCGTCGACATCGACCTGGAGAACGGGATCAACGCGACGTACATGACGCAGGCGCTGAGGTCCCTCTCCTCGAAGGCGGGCTCGTCCCTCATCATCACGATGGCCCCCCAGACGATCGACATGCAGTCGACGTCGAACGCGTACTTCCAGACGGCCCTGAACATCAAGGACATCCTCACGGTCGTCAACATGCAGTACTACAACAGCGGCACGATGCTCGGCTGCGACGGCAAGGTCTACGGCCAGGGCACGGTCGACTTCCTGACAGCCCTCGCCTGCATCCAGCTGCAGGGCGGCCTCGCCCCGTCCCAGGTAGGCCTCGGCCTCCCCGCCTCCACCAGCGCGGCGGGCAGCGGCTACGTCTCCCCCACCATCGTGAACAACGCCCTCGACTGCCTGACCGCCGGCACCAACTGCGGCACCTTCAAGCCGTCGAAGACATACCCCGACCTGCGGGGCGCGATGACCTGGTCGACGAACTGGGACGCCGCGGCGGGTAGTTCGTGGTCGAACTCGGTGGGAGCGCACGTGCACGCGCTGCCGTAGCGGATCGAAGTAGTCGGCAGCGAACGAGAGGGACGAGGGGACCGGCCGATCGTTGGCTGACGCCTCTCGTCCCTGACTCGTTCCCGCTGCCTCTGTATGCTTTCTCGGTCCTCCTGCCGTCATCAGCCAGTACGGAGCCCGTCGTGCCCAATACCCGGTTGCCCGCAGTGTGTTCCATGCTGTCGGCCGTGGCCGTCAGCATGCTGCTCGGCGGCTGCTCGGCTTCCGTCGAGGTCGGTTCCACACCGAAGCTCTCCGCCGGGAAACTGGCCGACCTGCTCGCCGAAAAACTCGCCTCGACGACGGGCCGGCCGAAGCCGGACATCAGCTGCCCCGAAGACCTCGCAGGCAAGATCGGTACCACCACCCGGTGCAAGCTCACCGGGGACGACGGCAGCACCCTGGGCGTAGCCGTGACGGTGACCTCTGTCAAAAACGGTCAGATCAACTTCGACTTCAAGGCCGACGACGCGGCTTCCCCTGCCACGAACTGACCGCCGAGTCGTTCAACGGTCATGGCGGGAACGAACCCAGGTCAGAGGGGAAGCGACGTGGCGTCACAGTCGACAGGGATGCGTCTGAATCAACTGCCGGGCGATCTCGGAGGGTCCCCTGGCTCCACAGGACCGACCGGAGGGAAGAAGGATCTCGCTTCTTCGCCGGCAGAGAAACAGGCCGCAGCACGCGCCATCGAGAATCACATCGAGCCCGAGACCCGCAAGGCCGGTGACGGGGCGGACACCGAAACCGACACGGCCGTCCAGGAGTTCCGCGACGGATGGCTGACGTCAGGGGCCCTGAAGAAGACACATTCGACGTGGGGAGACCAGGTTCAGAACCTGATGAACAGGCTCGCGTCCGAGAAGGCGGCCCTGCGGAGCGCCAACAACGTGCTGCAGAGCACGGACATCCAGACAGGGACGGACGTGCGCTCCACTTCGGTGATCTCCGGGTACTGATCGCGCTCAGTCCTGAACCGCCACCCGAATGGCAGGCCACCACGCAATGACAACGGGGACCCCATGCCGAACTTTCACGAAATCATGACGACCGACCTGTCCACGCTCACCACGGCCGCGGAGCGCTGGGACGGGATGGCGAAGGACTTCCACAAGCAGGAGGCCGCCTACAAGCGGGATGTACACGGCATCTCCCTGGGCCAGACCTGGTCGGGACTGAGCGCGGACGCCGCCACCGGACGCTTCGACATCACGCTCAAGGAGTTCCAGAAGGCTCAGGTCGAGGCCAAGGCGGTGGCTTCACTGCTACGTGATGCGCATACGCAGTTCACAGATCTGCGCAAGAAGTTGGAGTCGGCCCGAGCGGACGCCGTCAAGGCCGGCATGGCGGTCTCGGACGGGGGCGTGGTCTCCTACGACACCGCGAAGCTCAGCGACAGCGAGCGCACGGCCCTGCACCACGACCCCGACTATCAGCAGTCCGTGCGCACGGCTGTCGCCTCCTGGCAGGCAAGCATCGACAAAATCGTCAAGGACGTCGGCGACACGGACACCGACGTCGAAACCGCCCTCAAGGGGGTGGTGATCGACTCGGACACGAACGACGGCACCCTCACGGGCTTCAACGGCCAGGCACAGGGCGACGTCAAGAAGTACGAGAACACGGCCAAGGACGCCCACACCAAACCCGACGGCTGGGTGTCCAGCGGCGATTCCAAGGCTTCCGGCCCCGGCCTCGGGGCAGAGGCCACCGGGCCCGACACCGGATCCGGCAAAATGGGCGAGGCCGAAGCTCACGCCGACCTCGGCCGTGCGAGCGGTGAGGGCTCGCTCACCAACGGTTCGTGGAAACTCTCCGGGGATGCCGAGGCCTACGCGGGCGCCAAAGGCTCCGTGAGCGGCGGCGCCACCCACGAAGGCGCCCAAGGGGAAGCAGGCGTCTTCGCAGGAGGAGAGGGCTCGGCCAAGGGGCGCATCGACTTCGGCCCCGTCGGCGTCTACGGACGGGCCGAGAGCACGGCGGGCGCAGAGGCGGGAGCCCACGCCGGGGCAGGTCCTGAGGGCGTGAACCTGAGCGGCGACGCGTTCGCCGGAGCGAAGGGGGGCACCACCTTCGGTGCGGACATCGGGGGTATCGGAGCCGGTGCCTCCGCCGAGGGGTGGGCAGGGCCCGGTGCCGAAGCAAGCCTGGGCATCGGGAAGAGCAGCGAGGGCACATGGAAATTCGAGACCAGTGTGGGCCTCTCCCCCGTCCTCGGCGGTGAAATGGGCTTCGAGTTCACCGTTGATCCCGACAAGGTCACCGACACCGCGGGCGATCTGGCCGACGCCGTGGGCAATGGTGTCAGCTCGGTGGGTCATGCCATCGGCAGCCTGTTCTGATCGCATTCCCGTAGCCCACCGTGGTGGTTGCGTCGCCGTAGGAAAGAAGGATCGAAATGCCCACGACCCTGCCGGTCCCGATCGAGTTCGATCTGCCGGAAGGCTGGCGCGCCGCGCCTCCGGATGAAGTCGGGGCCCCAGGCGCGGCGTTCGTCGCGGTGCATCTGCCGTCCGATGTCGGATTCACCGCGAATGTCGCGGTCGACGGCGAGTACCGCCCGGATACGGCGACACTGGCGGAGATCGCCGACGAGTCGGTGGAGCACCTGAGTGAGGCCGGTGCTCCGGTCGCAGTCGTCGGCCGCCGGGAAACCGGTTCCGTGGAGGCACCCGGCCTTACACAGACGCTGGCCTTTTCGGCCGTCGTCGTTGGGACAACCCGCGACCTCGTCCAGTCGCAGGTGTATCTGTCCATGCTGGACGTGGCGGATCCTCGCAAGCGGGCGGTGATCCGCCTGGTTCTCACCTCCACCGCATCCCAGCACCCCGCCGTCCTGGACGACTTCAGGGACTTCGTGCGCAGCGTCCGCCCAGCCGGTGGTGCGGAGTCGTAGCGACTTCGGCGGAAGCGGCGATTCTTGTGCCGTCGACCCGATCCTTCATAGGTTGACCGCATGGGACTCTTCGACAGGCTGACCGGAACCCAGCGCCCCCCGAACGGGGTTGTGCCGCTCTCGACCGAGGAGGTACGGGCAGCCCTGCTCGGCCTCAATCAGCCCGATGTCCCCTACGTCATCCGCTACGGCGCCGCGGAACACGCCGATCTGGTGGCCGAGTGGCGAATCGCCGAACCCGCCTGGCAGAACTTCTTCATCGAGTCCCAACTCACTCATACCATCCAGATCCGGATGCGACTGAGTCGGGAGGACCACGAGGTGCGTGTGCTCGAAGAACAGCGTGAGGTCACCCGAGTCGGGAATCCGCCGAGAATTCAGATCGCGTCCGGCTATTCGCGCGGACCCGACAGGACCGTCAAGCGCCAGTGGACCATCGAACGTGGGGACAGCGGACGTCTCGGAGCGACGGAGACTTTCCGCTTCGACACAGCGGACCTGCGCAATCCATTGAAGGACGCCGTCCTCAAGTCGGGCTGGACCTGGCGGGGAGTGGTCTTCGGCAAGCTGTGAGGGGCGGACGCCTCTCATCGCCTGTCGCCCTGCTCCCCGCATACGGCACCGAGTTGACGGCCCCGCTGCATGGCGCGAGCAGCCCCTGCCCCCGGGCCGTCATTCCTTCTTTTCACCGTCCCCGGCATCCTCGGCGAGCCTGTCCAGCAGTGCCTGCGCCTTGTCGACCGCCGTGTCGATCTGCTCGCTGTGCTTGCCGTCCGTCTTCTCGTCGATGAGATCGCCGGCCTTCTCCAGCCCGTCGGAGATCTTGTCCCCGTGCTCCTCGGCGACCTCCTCGGCCTTGTCTTTGAGCTTCCCCAGGTCCGGCAGGTTGTCGAACATGACAGGTCCCCCTCGCTGCGACGGCCTTACGCGGTCAGGGACATGGTCCTCACGGCAAGCCCCGCAGAACAAGGTGGCCCCGGCGCGACCACCCCGGCGGGCGGAGGCGCGGGGCAGGCGTGTTCGGGGCGCATTCGCATCGCCAGGGCTCGGCCCAGAGATGATGATGGGCCCATGCCGCCCGTGCCCGTCGAACCCCGTCCGCTGAACGGCTCCGAGCGAGCCGTGCTGGAGTGGATCCTCTCCGCCGACTTCACCGGCGCCGCCGCGCTGCGGAGCCAGCTGGAGCGGACGGAGGTGGTGGCCGTCTGGGGGGCCGGGTCGGTGAGCGTAGATCTGCGGGTCCGCGAACCCGTGCGGCACGCGGCGATGGCGTCCGGCCTCGTCCCCGTCGGCGCACATGTCCACGACCCGTCGGGCGAGTACGTCGGCGAGCTGCTGGTGTGGACCGACGGAGGCGCCACCCTGGCGGCCCTGGAGTACGCCTGGGTCACCGACGAGATGCCGACTGCCCTGCCGGCCACCGATGCCGTACGGCTCTCCGTGCGCTGACCGGACCGGCGTGAAACATTTCTGTGGGGCCACCGCATCAATGGAGTGAGGGCGGTGCGGGCAACAGCCCGCGGGGGCAGGGGGAAACGGTATGAGACGACAGGGACGCGCCGACGAGTACGCGGAGTTCGCCGCCGCACGCGCCGGGCATCTCTATCGGTCCGCCTGTCTGCTGACCGCCGGGGACACGCATCTCGCCGAGGACCTGGTGCAGGAGACCCTCGGCAAGCTGTACGTCGGCTGGGGGCGGATGTCCCGCGTCGGCAACCCCGCCGGATACGCGCAGACCGTGCTCACCCGTACGTTCCTCGCCCATCAGCGGCGCCGCAGCAGCACCGAGCGCGCCACCGACGTACTGCCCGACCGGCCCGACCCCGGCGGCTCGGGCGGTGACACCCCACTGCGGCTGACCCTGCTGCAGGCCCTGTCCCGGCTGCCCGCCAAGGACCGGGCCGTGGTCGTCCTGCGCTACTGGGAGGACCGGTCCGTCGAGGAGACCGCCGACGTCATGCACGTCAGCTCGGCCGCCGTACGCACCCGCTGCGTCCGCGCGCTGGGGCGGCTGCGCGAACTCCTCGGCGAGAACCTCGACGAGTACGCCCGCCCCTGACCTCCCCCCCCAATCCCCCTTTTCCTCCCTCCCGCCAACTCCCCTATGCGAAACGGTGGTTCGCCATGCCCGACGCACACTCCAGCGATGCCGTCGACCCCTTCGAGACACGGCTCGCCGCCGGTCTCCGGGACGCGGGCGACGCCTTCGAGACCGACCGGGCCGCGCTCGCCGCCGCGGGCGCCCTGAAGGGACGACGGCGGCTGCTACGACGCCGGAACGCCGCCGTCATGGGGGGCGCCGCCGGTATCGCCCTCGTCGGCGTCGGCGGGGCGCTGCTCCTGCCGAGCGGAGGTTCTCCCGACACGCAGGGTTCCGCGGCCACCTCCACCCACGCCTCCGCCTCTGCCTCCGCCCACGCTCCCGTCTCCGGCAAGGCCCTGATCCAGACGCTCGAACACCTTCTCGCCGACGGCAAGTCCGGCAAGTTCAGCAAGGCCGAGGCCCGTGGCACGGACGAGGAACTGTCGCCGTACGTCCATGTCGTCTACGACGACGGGAACGGCAAGTCGGCCATCGAGGTCGGCATGGGGCGGGTGCGGCCGGGGAGTGACGAGGCGCGGCAGGCCACCAAGTGCCCGGCGAAGGTGTTCACGCACTACGACGCGTGCGCCACGAACCGGCTGGCGGACGGGTCGGTGGTCATGGTCCTTCAGGGGTACGAGTATCCGGACCACCGGGTGGACACCAAGTGGTGGAGCGCCGAACTCGTCACCCCGCAGGGGCAGCACGTGAGCGTGAGCGAGTGGAACGCCGCCGCCGAGAAGGACGCGCCGATCACCAGGAGCCAACCGCCGCTGTCTCCCGCCCAGTTGACGAAACTCGCGGCCTCGTCCGCGTGGCGGGACGCCATCGACGCGATGCCCGCGGAGGCCTCGACAGTGACCGCGGAACCGAGCGACACCGCTTTCGGCGCTCCTGTCGCCACGACCCTCAAGAGCCTGCTGCCGAAGGGGTTCACGGTGTCCGACAGCAGTGACGACGACAGCGGGTTCGGCTATCTCGTCGTCGACGACGGCAAGGGCAGGAGCATGGTCCAGGTCAACGTCCAGGCGAACATGTCGGACGTCGAGGGCGACCTGTTCGGCTCGGACGCCGAGGTCCTGTCCGACGGCACGAAGGTCGCCACGCACCAGGGGCCCGGCGAGAAGGGCGGCGCGGGTGTCGTGATGTGGACCGTCGACACCATCAGGACCGACGGGACGCGCGTGGTGATCAGCGCCTTCAACTCCGGTGCCCAGGACACCACTTCGACCCGTGCGACGCCGGCCCTGACGATGAAGCAGCTCCGGGTGATCGCCCTGAGTCCGAAGTGGCGGTAATCCGGCCAGCGACTTTTGGCGCTCTTGACCTGACCATGCCAACACATCAACATAGGCGCCACACAGGAACACCCGGAGGAACCCGCACAGCAACACCCCACCCGCACGCGGTACTTCACGCACGTCGCACTGAAACACCCCCCAACTCCAGCAAGGAGATTTCATGCGACTCCGTATACGCGGCTCAGGCGTCCGAAGCGGCAGACGCACCGCCGCGCTCGCCGCCCTGATGGCCCTCGCCCTCGCCGCCCCCGTCGCGGAGACGGCCACGGCTGCCAAGGCCACCACCGACAGCGCACACCAGGCCACCCCGGCCGCGGACGACATCCGCCAGTACGAGATCCACGTCGACCACAACACGCCGGTCACGCGTACGGCCATCGCGGCGGCCGGCGTCACCGTGGACGAGTCCGACGAGGAGACCGTGGTCGTCTCCGGCCGCGCCGCCCAGATCAAGCTACTGCGCCAACAGGGCTACGCCGTCTCGCTGTTGGGCGCCGCCCCGGACCGCTCCTCGGCCGCGGACGCCCCACGCCTCCTCGACTTCCCCTCGGCCGACTCGAAGTACCACAACTACGCCGAGGCGAACACGGAGATCGACCAGCGGCTCGCCGCCTACCCGGGCATCATGAGCAAGAAGGTGATCGGCAAGTCGTACCAGGGCCGGGACATCGTCGCCATCAAGGTCAGCGACAACGTGGCCACCGACGAGAACGAGCCCGAGGTCCTGTTCACGTTCCACCAGCACGCCCGCGAGCACATGACCGTGGAGATGGCGCTGTATCTGCTGCGCGAGCTGGGCGCGGGCTACGGCACCGACTCCCGCGTCACGAACATCGTCAACAGCCGCGAGATCTGGATCGTGCCCGATCTCAACCCGGACGGCGGCGAGTACGACATCGCGACCGGCGCCTACCGGTCCTGGCGCAAGAACCGCCAGCCCAACTCCGGTTCCTCGAACGTCGGTACGGACCTCAACCGGAACTGGAACTACAAGTGGGGCTGCTGCGGCGGCTCTTCGACCTCGACCTCGTCCGAGACCTACCGGGGCGCGTCCGCCGAGTCGGCGCCCGAGGTGAAGGTGGTCGCGGACTTCGTGCGCAGCCGGGTCGTCGGCGGGAAGCAGCAGATCACCGCGGGCATCGACTTCCACACCTACAGCGAACTGGTGCTGTGGCCCTTCGGGTACACGTACTCCGACACGGCCACCGGGATGACCGCGGACGACGCCGCCGCGTTCAAGGCCGTCGGTCAGAAGATGGGCGCGAGCAACGGCTACACGGCCGAGCAGTCCAGCGACCTGTACATCACGGACGGTTCGATCGACGACTACCTCTGGGGCAGTCAGAAGATCTTCGACTACACCTTCGAGATGTATCCGACGTCCAGTTCCGGGGGTGGGTTCTACCCGCCCGACGAGGTGATCGAGCGGGAGACCTCCCGGAACCGGGACGCGGTGTTCCAACTGCTGGAGAACGCCGACTGCATGTACCGGTCCATCGGCAAAGAGGCCCAGTACTGCGGCTAGTTGGTCCCTCGGCTAGTCCTTGCGGACCTCGGCCTCGGCCTCGGCGAGCGCGGCTTCGTCCACCTCGGCGGACTCGTCGGCATCGTCCTCCTCGCCGTCGTCGAAGTACGCGTCGAGAACCGCGTCGAGCTGCGTCTCCCACTCGCTGAACCGGCTCCTGGCCGCCGCCTCGATCTCGATCGGGTACCAGCGGCGGTCGGGAGTGTGCACCGTGATGGTGAAACGCTTGCCGAAGCGCGGGGTCTCGGTCTCGACGGCGCCGATCTCGTCCCAGCGGAACTCGCAGTTCTGGTCGTCCAGGCGCAGTCGTACGCCCTTCTCGTCCGCGACGATCTCCGCACGCCGGTCGGAGGCCTCGAAGACGGGCCCTTCGGACTCGTCGTCGTCGGCGGCGTCGACATCGGCGTCGTCGTCGGCCGCGTCCTCGTCGGAGTCCTCCGCGTCAGAACCATCGGCCTCGGCGTCTGCCTCCTCGGCCTCCGCCTCCCCGTCCGGCGACTTCTCGCCCTCGGGCTCCTCGACCTCCGGCTCCTCCGCCCCGGTCTCGGTCTCCGCGTCCTCCGCCTTCTTGTCCTCCGGTTCGTCGGAGGACCCGGCGGGTGCGGTGAGCCCGGGAATGAAGGCCGGGTCGAATCCGGCGCCCGTCACGGGCTCGCCCTTCAGGGGCTGGCTGCTCGAACCTATGCGCTGCTCCACAGCGCGAAGTATGGTCGACGATCCTGTGTCAGGCACAGCCAGCCCCTACTTCGTTATCAGACGCCTACAAGCGGCTTACACGAACACACTGAGCAGAGCGGCCACCGCGAACCCCGCCACCGACAGCACCGACTCCAGCACGGTCCACGTCTTCAGCGTGTCCCGCTCGCTGATCCCGAAGTACTTGGCCACCATCCAGCTGCATCCATCAGCGCGCTCCGCGCGCGGGCACCGTCGTTGACGTGCGAGGCGAAGATCGAGCCCGCCGAGACGCAACCACCGACCATCACACCCGACACAGCGGCAACGACCGCCGCCGGCCGACCGGAAACCGCGCCGGCCGACCGCGACGATCACACCACCCGGCAACTACACGAACAAACTCAATACCCCCGCCACCGCGAACCCCGCCACCGACAGCACCGACTCCAGCACGGTCCACGTCTTCAGCGTGTCCCGCTCGCTGATCCCGAAGTACTTGGCCACCATCCAGAAGCCGCCGTCGTTGACGTGCGAGGCGAAGATCGAGCCCGCCGAGATGGCCATGATGACCAGGGCGACGAAGGCCTGGGAGTGGTCGCCCTCGGAGAGGAGCGGGGCCACGATGCCCGCCGTGGTCACGATCGCGACCGTCGCCGAGCCCTGTGCGACCCGTAGTACCAGCGAGATCAGGTACGACAGGACCAGCACCGGCAGGCCCACGTCGTGGAAGGTGTCCGAGAGGGCCTGGGCGACGCCGCTCGCCTTGAGGACGGCGCCGAAGACCCCGCCCGCGCCGACGACCAGGATGATGTTGCCGACCGGCTTGAGGGACGCGGTGGAGACGGTCTCCAGGGACTTGCGGGACCAGCCGCGCCTCAGCCCCAGGAGGTAGTACGCGAGGAGGAGCGCGATGGTCAGGGCGACGAAGGGGCTGCCGAAGAACGCGAGGACCGAGCGGCCGGTGGACGGGTCGAAGGCGATCGACGAGAAGGTGGCCGCGAGGATGAGGACCAAGGGCGTGCCGATGATCGCGAGGACCGTGCCCAGCGACACCGGCTTCTCCTGCGGTACGACGCCGGACGCACGCTGTTCGTCGATGACCGCCTGCTTCGCCTCGGCCGCCGCCTCGACCATGTCCTGCGGTACGGCGACGAAGATCCGCTTGCCGATCCAGGCCGCGTAGACCCACGCGGCGAGCACGGCGGGGATGCCGACGACGATGCCCATGAGGATGACCCAGCCGAGCTGGACGTGGAGGAGACCCGCGGCTGCCACCGGGCCGGGGTGCGGGGGCAGGAACGCGTGGGTCATCGACAGGCCCGCGAGCAGCGGCAGGCAGTAGAGCAGGATCGACTTGCCGCCGCGCTTGGCGGCGGCGTACACGATCGGCGCGAGGACGAAGATGCCGACGTCGAAGAAGACCGGGATGCCGAAGATCAGGCCGGTGAGGCCCATGGCGAGGGGTGCTCGCTTCTCGCCGAAGAGGTTCAGCAGACGGGACGCCAACACCTCGGCGCCGCCGCTGACTTCGAGGATCGCGCCGAGCATCGTGCCCAGGCCGATGATGATCGCGACATGGCCGAGGATGCCGCCCATGCCGGACTCGATGGTGGAGACGGCGTCCGAGCGCTGGACCGTGCCGAAGAGCTCGGTGACCGACAGGCCGGCCAGCAGGCCGACCGTTATGGAGACGGCGAGGAGGGCCACGAAGGGCTGGAGTCTGACCTTGATGATCAGGAAGAGGAGCAGCGCGATCCCGATGGCGGCGACCGTCAACAGGCCTGCGGTGCCGTCGAAGAGGAGGAGCAGGCCTCCGGTGTGGGGTGGGGTCACGGGGGCGGTGGCGGCGAGCGGTAGGGACATTGGGGGGTCCTCGTGGTCGTAAGAGCATGGGACTTTCGGGCAGGGGAGATCGCGGCGCGGCACCCCGTGGGGCGCCGAACCGTCGTGCGGTGTGCGGGAGTTGGGTCGGTGCTAGCCGAGAACGGCCAGCGCGTCGATCTCGATGAGCAGGCCGGCGGGGAGACCGACGTAGACGGTTGTGCGCGCGGCCGGGACCTCGACCAGGCCCTCGAAGTACGCGTTGTAGATCGCGTTCATCTCGGCGAAGTGGTCCACGTCCGTCAGATAGACGCGGAGCATCATCACGTCCTCCCAGCTCGCGCCGCCCTCCTCCAGGATCGCCTGGACGTTGGCGAGGGTCTGGAGGGTCTGTTCGCGCAGGGTCGGGCCGGCCGGCGTCGGCGGCCTGCCCTCCTCGGCGGGGAGGAAGCCGACCTGCCCGGCGACCTGGAGGATGTTCCCCTTGCGGACGCCGTGCGAGAACTTGGCGGGCGGGGTGGTGTGGGTCTTGGGTGTGAGCGCGGTCTTCTCGGTCATGAGCTTGCTTCCTTGACGGGGGTTCGGCCGGAGTACTCCCCGCTGATGGCGTCCGCCGTACGACGGACCAGCGGGAGCAGGGTGAGGAGTTCGTCGGCGGTGACGACGACGTTGGGCGCGGAGACCGACATCGCGGCGACCACGCGTCCGTCGGCGCCCCGGATCGGCGCGGCGACGCAGTTGATGGACTCTTCGTGGCCGCCGAGGTCGGTGGCCCATCCCTGTTCCCGCACCTTCTCCAACTCCCGTAGGAAAGCTGGGGCGTTGGGGGTGGAGCGGGCGGTGTACATGGGGTATTCGAGCTTGTCGGCGAGGACCCGCCGCTCGGCCTCCGGGAGGTCGGCCAGGAGCAGTTTGGCGACGCCCGCGACGGTGATGGCGACGGGCTTGCCGATCCGCGAGTACATGCGCACCGGGTAGCGGCTCTCCACCTTGTCGATGTAGAGGACCTCGTTCTCCTCGTACACCGCGAGGTGGACGGTATGACCGCACTGCTCGTTCAGCCGTACGAGATGGGGGTGGGCGATCTCGCGGATGTCGAGGTTCTCCATCGCCTCCTGGGCGAGGGCGATGAGGCGGGCGCCGAGGCGGTAGCGCTGGTCGGACTGGCGGTAGACGAGGCCGTGCTCGTGCAGGGTGCGCAGCAGCCGTAGCGCGGTGGACTTGTGCACTTCGAGGCGGTCGGCGACCTGGCCGAGGTCTGCGGGGCCCTCGGCGAGCAGCGGCAGGATGCTGAGCGCGCGGTCGACGGTCTGACTCATGGCGTACGTACCTCCTCGTCGGCCCAGTCGGCGGCGTCGGTCCAGCCGGGGCCGAGTCGAAGTCTCCCCCACGCCTGCTCGTCGAGGGCGACCAGGCGGTCGGCGTGGTCGCGGACCGGGGGCGCGGCGAGGTCGCCGGGGACGGTGAGGGCGGCGGCGGCCG
>NZ_JAWOAI010000185.1:0-17361 GCF_033194735.1 Streptomyces sp. W16 | reverse complement strand
GCTGCTGGGGCGGATCGTGGACGAGGTGCGGGCCGGGGCCGGGGTCGGCGCGGTGGACCGGCTGGCGCTGGTCATCGTGGTGTGCTCGCTGGCCCAGTTGCTGCTGGCGCGCTGGGCACGGTACGTGGGACACCGGTTCGGGGAGCGCACGCTGGCCCGGGTCCGGGAGGACTTCGTCGACCGGGCGCTGGCGCTGCCCGCGTCGGTGGTGGAGCGGGCCGGGACGGGTGACCTGACCGCGCGGGGCACGGCGGACGTGGCGATCGTGGGCACGACCCTGCGGGACGTCGGACCCGAACTGCTGGTCTGCTCGGTGCAGGCGCTGTTCGTGATGGGCGCGGTGTTCGTCCTCGACCCGCTGCTCGGGCTGTTCGGGGTGCTGGGGCTCACGCCGGTCTGGTTCGCGCTGCGCTGGTATCTGCGCCGGGCCCGGGACGGCTATCTCGCGGAGGGCGCGGCCAATTCCGAGGTCGCCGAGATCCTCACGGCGACCGCGTCCGGGGCTCGCACGGTGGAGGCGTTCCGGCTCCAGGAGCGGCGGGTCGCCGCGAGCCGCGACACGCTGCGGACGGCCATGCGGAGCCGGCTGTACACGCTGTACCTGCGGACCGTGTTCTTCCCGGCGGTCGAGGTGTCGTACACCATCCCGGTGGCGGGCGTGCTGCTCATGGGCGGCTGGCTGCACGGGCGCGGGGAGGTGGGCCTGGGGGCGGTGGTGGCGGCCTCGCTGTATCTACGGCAGTTCGCCGAGCCCCTGGACCAGATCCTGATGCGGGTCGAGCAACTGCAGAGCAGCGGCGCCTCGTTCGCAAGGGTGGAGGGACTGGCCCGGGCACCCCGCGCGGAGGGCGACGGCGACGCCCCGGCTCCGGCGGACGACCGGATCGACGTGACCGGCGTGCGGTACGCCTACGAGCGCGGCGGCGAGGTCCTGCACGGCGTC
Organism: Streptomyces sp. W16; assembly: GCF_033194735.1. Taxonomy (NCBI): domain Bacteria; kingdom Bacillati; phylum Actinomycetota; class Actinomycetes; order Kitasatosporales; family Streptomycetaceae; genus Streptomyces; species Streptomyces sp. W16. The sequence continues at coordinate 16,418 of NZ_JAWOAI010000185.1, read as the reverse complement.
GACCTGACCGTACGGCCGGGCGAACGGCTCGCGGTGGTCGGCCCGTCCGGCGCCGGGAAGACCACACTGAGCCGGCTGCTCGCGGGCGTCGACGCACCGACCGAGGGCACGGTGACCGTGGGCGGGGTGCCGGTCCACGGGCTGGAACCGGAGACGCTGCGCCGCCAGGTGGTACTGGTCACCCAGGAGCACCATGTGTTCCTGGGCTCGGTCCGCGACAACCTCCTGATCGCCGAACCGGCCGCCACGGACGAGAAGTTGTGGGCGGCGCTGGCGGCGGTCGGTGCGGAGGAGTGGGTGCGGGAGTTGCCGGACGGGCTCAACACCCCGCTGGGCGCGGACGGTCGGGCCACGGACGGTTCGCAGGCGCAGCAACTCGCCCTGGCCCGCGTGGTGCTGGCCGACCCGCACACGCTGATCCTGGACGAGGCCACCGCCCTGCTGGATCCGGCCACCGCCCGGCACACCGAGCGCGCGCTGGCGGCCGTACTGGAGGGACGTACCGTCATCGCCATCGCCCACAGGCTGCACACCGCGCATGACGCGGACCGGGTGGCGGTGATGGAGAACGGGCTGCTGACCGAACTCGGGCCGCACGAGGAGCTGGTGGCGGCGGGGGGTGCGTATGCGGCGCTGTGGAACTCGTGGCATGGGGAGCGCGGGTGAGCTTCGCTGGATGCGGTTCGTCGGCTGCGGTTCGTCGGCTGCGGGCCGGTGGGGGCTGGTCGCGCAGTTCCCCGCGCCCCTTTCGGGGCGCTGTTCGCACCGGAGTTAGACGATCCCTCTGTGCCCTCAGCGAAGCTCACACCGCGTCCGGTCCCCTTTCCCGTGTCCTGATGCGCACCACCTCCTCCACCGGAGTCACCCACACCGTGCCGCCGCCCGTGCCGCGGGCGCCCGCGGCACGGATGACACGGACGAGATCGGCCGCGTCGAAGTCGAGGGTGAGGATGTCGAGCCGGAGCCGCGGGGTGAGGTTCACCCGGTACTCGCTGCCCCGGTAGACCTCCACCCGGACCGTCCGGGGCTCGTAGGCCCGTACCTCGGTCACGGTCACTCCCCGCACCCCGAACGACTGGAGAGCCTTCATGACGTCCGGGACGCGGTGGGGCGGGAGGACCGCGGTGACGAGTTTCACGGGACCTCAACTCCCGTCACTTCAGCTGGAGTCCGGTTCCTTTGCCTTCTCCGCGGCCGGCACCGGTGCCGACGCCACAGCCACCGGTTCCGGCGCCGACGTCACCGCCGACTCCGTCGGATACGCCTCCTCGTCGTGGACCGCGAGGTCGCCGCTCTCCAACACCTCGTCCGGCGCCCGGAGTTTCACGAACAGGCCGATCGCCTTGAGGATGAGGAAGGTCATCACGGCGTCGTAGAGGATGACCGTGCCTGCCGAACCCGCCTGTTTCCACAGCTGGTCGAAGTTGCCGTAGAGCCAGCCGCTGGTGGACCAGGCCGTGGAGCCGTCCTTGTTGAGGTACACCGCGACCGCCGGGTCGGCGAAGACGCCGACGAGCATGCCGCCGGCGAGGCCCGCGATGCCGTGGGTGTAGACGACGCCGAGCGCGTCGTCGACCTTGTTGAACGGCGGGACCTTGGACAGGTAGTTCCAGGCCAGCCAGACGATCGACGACGCGATGATGCCGATGTAGATCGCGCCGATCCCGGTGACGAAGCCGGCCGCCGGGGTGATCGCGACCAGGCCGACGATCATGCCGTTGATGCCGCCGAGGAAGGTCGGCTTGCGCTGGGGGCCGACGAACATGTCCCAGAACACCCAGACGAGTAGGGCAACTGCCGTACAGAGGTTGGTGTTGAGGACCGCGAGGGCCGCGTTGTGGCCGCCGAAGTACATGTCGCCGCCGTTGAAGCCGTTCCAGCCGAGCCAGAGGATGCCCGCGCCGACGGCGACCATGGGGAGGTTGTTGGGGACGCCGTGGGCGCGGTCCCGGGCGAGGCGTGGTCCGATCACCGCCGCCGCTACGAAGCCCGAGGTGCCGGCGGCGAGGTGGATGACGTAGCCGCCGGAGTAGTCGAGCGCGCCCTTGGCCGCCCACCAGCCGCCGCCCCACAGCAGGAAGGCGTTGACCGTGTAGACCAGGGTCGACCAGAGCGGGACGAAGAGCAGCCACGCGCGGATGTTCATCCGGCCGACCACGCTGCCCATGAAGAGGAGCGGGGTGATCGCCGCGAACGCGAAGTGGAAGTAGGCGAGTGTGGACTGCGAGAAGTGGAAGCTCGGCATCAGGCCGTTGCCGTTGACGAGCGGTATCCACGCCTGTTGTTGTTCGCTCGCCGAACCGACGATGGTGCCGGGCCGGCCGACGAACGCGCCGAGGATGCCGGGCCAGTGGGAGTTGAGGGGTTCGCCGAACCCCATCTTGAACTCCCAGAGGACCCAGCCGACCAGTACCAGCGAGAAGCCGGTGAAGGCCATGAACATGGTGTTCACGACCCACTTGCGCTGGACCAGGCCGCCGTACAGGATCGCGATGCCGGGGATGCTCATCAGTCCGACGAGTGTCGCCGCGACGAGCTGCCAGGCGTTGTCGCCCGCGTCCAGCCAGTTGGGATATGGAATCACTGCAACCGTCAACTCCCCTCGTGGGAGCGGCGGTCCGGCAGGACCGCCGGTTTGAACGGCAGGATCCTGCCGGATCTTTTACGGGTTGGTTCCGGGGGCATGTCCGCCGAGAAAATTTCTGTTCACGGTCAAAGAAACGTCAAGTGGTGCTCCGTATAACGGACATGGCCACCCGGACAACGAACGAATTCCAGCCAAGTTCCTGACGCGCTCCTGACAGAAAGCGCGGGCTGCTGCCACTCTTCCCTCTGGCGCTTCACAGCAACCCCACAGCTTCACTCCTGTGATCCCTGTGATCTCCCCTGGTCGCGCGATCCGCGACCGTCCTGAAGGAGTCAGTGTTGAGAAGCAATTCCTCGCGCAGACGCACCTCCCACATAGTCGCCGTAGCCGGCGTCACCGCTCTGCTCGCCGCGGCCGTCCAGGCGGGCGCGACCTCGTCCGCCGCTCCGGCCAAACCCCTTGCCAGCAAGGGGAATCCGGCGCACATGGCCCTCTCCCTCTCCCCCTCGCAGCGCGCCGAGCTGCTCCGCGACGCCACCTCGGCGCGGACCACGACCGCCGAGGACATCGGCCTCGGCGCCAAAGAGACGCTCGTCGCCCGTGACGTCATCAAGGACGCCGACGGCACGGTCCACACCCGCTACGAGCGCACCTACGCCGGCCTGCCGGTGCTCGGTGGCGACCTGGTCGTCGACACCGCCAAGTCGGGCGCGACCACGCACGTCGTCAAGGCGACCAACGCCACCATCAAGGTCGCCGACCTCACCCCGAGCGTCGCAACGGCGACGGCCGAGAAGCAGGCCGTCTCCCGCGCCAAGGCCCTCGGCTCCACCAAGTCGGCCGCCGACTCGGCGCGCAAGGTGATCTGGGCGGCCAGCGGCAAGCCGGTCCTCGCCTACGAGACGGTCGTCGGCGGTCTCCAGGACGACGGCACCCCGAACGAACTCCACGTCATCACCGACGCGGCCACCGGCAAGAAGCTCTACGAGTACCAGGGCATCGAGAACGCCACCGGTACCGGCAACACCCAGTACAGCGGCACGGTCTCGCTGACGACGACCCAGTCGGGCTCCAACTACAACCTGACCGACGGCGACCGCGGCGGCCACAAGACGTACAACCTGAACCACGGGACGTCCGGCACCGGCACGCTGTTCTCGCAGACCAGCAACACCTGGGGCAACGGCACCACGTCGAACGCGGCGACGGCCGGCGCCGACGCGCACTACGGCGCGGCGGAGACCTGGGACTTCTACAAGAACACCTTCGGCCGCAGCGGCATCAAGAACAACGGCGTCGGCGCCTACTCCCGTGTCCACTACGGGAATTCGTACGTCAACGCGTTCTGGGACGACAGCTGCTTCTGCATGACGTACGGCGACGGCTCCGGCAACGCGGACCCGCTGACGGCGCTGGACGTGGCAGGGCACGAGATGAGCCACGGCGTCACCTCCAACACCGCCGGGCTCAACTACTCCGGTGAATCAGGCGGGTTGAACGAGGCGACCTCCGACATCTTCGGCACCGGCGTCGAGTTCTACGCCAACAACTCCACCGACGTGGGCGACTACCTCATCGGCGAGAAGATCGACATCAACGGCGACGGCACGCCGCTGCGTTACATGGACAAGCCGAGCAAGGACGGCGGCAGCGCGGACAGTTGGTACTCGGGTGTCGGCAACCTCGACGTGCACTACTCGTCGGGTATCGCCAACCACTTCTTCTACCTGCTGAGCGAGGGCAGCGGCGCCAAGGTCATCAACGGCGTCAGCTACAACTCGCCCACCTCGGACGGGCTTCCGGTCACCGGCATCGGCCGGGACAAGGCGCTGCAGATCTGGTACCGCGCGCTCACCACGAAGTTCACGTCCACCACCAACTACGCGGCGGCCCGCACCGGGACGCTCGCGGCGGCCGGTGAGCTGTACGGCACGACGGGCGCCGAGTACAAGGCGGTGCAGGACGCGTGGGCGGCCGTGGCGGTCGGCGCACGCTCCGGTGGCGGCGGCGGTACCGGTACGTCGTTCGAGAACACGGCCGACGTGTCGATTCCGGACAACGGGGCGGCGGTTACCTCCTCGGTCACCGTGTCCGGGCGGACCGGCAACGCCCCGTCGAGCCTCGCGGTCGCGGTCGACATCGTGCACACCTGGCGCGGTGACCTGGTGATCGACCTGGTGGCTCCGGACGGGTCGACGTACCGGCTGAAGAACTCCAGCTCGTCCGACTCGGCGGACAACGTGCAGGCCACCTACACGGTCGACGCTTCCTCCGAAGTCGCCAACGGCGTCTGGAAGTTGAAGGTCCAGGACGTGGCCGCACAGGACACCGGCTACATCAACAGCTGGAAGCTTACGTTCCCGTAAAAACCAGCTGTCCACTTCAGGCCGCACAAACAAGACGCCGCCCCGGGGTTTCAACTCCGGGGCGGCGCCCTGTTGTGGACGTTTACATTGCGGAAACGTTCACCGGACAGTCGATTTTCAGCCAACATCACTTCGGGGTCCTGACATGTACGCGCCCCTGATGCCACTCTTCCCTCACGCCGCTTCAGCACAGCCAATTCACAATCGCTCCGGTCAGTAACCCCACGCTGTCCGGACTCCCCCACAAAGGAGCTTGCGTGACCCCCCTCTACGCGCGTCACAAGCGCACCACCCTGGCCATCGCCACCGCGGTAGCCGCAGGCGCCCTGCTCGCCACCGGTGTCTCCACCGGTGCTTCCGCCCAGCCCGCCGCGGGCAAGGCGGCCCCCCTGGCCGCGGCCCCGCAGCTGCTCTCCAACTCCGCGCGTATCGCGCTGGTCAACGAGAAGCAGGCCGACGCGGCCGCGACGGCCACGCAGATAGGCCTCGGCACCAAGGAGAAGCTGGTCGTCAAGGACGTCGTCAAGGACGTCGACGGCACGGTGCACACCCGCTACGAGCGCACCTACGCGGGCCTCCCGGTCCTCGGTGGCGACCTGGTCGTCCACACCTCGCCGGCCGGCAAGACCGAGGGTGTCACCAAGGCGCACTCGGCGACCATCAAGGTCGCCACGGTCACGCCGAAGATCACCGTCGCCAAGGCCGAGAAGCAGGCGCTGACCGCCGCCAAGGCCGCCGGTTCGGACAAGACCGCCGCCGACGGTGCCCGCAAGGTCATCTGGGCCGGCGGCGCCACCCCCGTCCTGGCCTACGAGACGATCGTCGGCGGCCTCCAGGAGGACGGCACCCCGAACAAGCTGCACGTCATCACCGACGCGGCCACCGGCAAGAAGCTCTTCGAGTACCAGGGTGTCGAGAACGCCACCGGCACCGGCAAGACCCTGTACTCGGGCACCGTCAGCCTCACCACCACGCTGTCGGGCACCACGTACTCGCTGACCGACGCCTCGCGCGGCGGCCACAAGACGTACAACCTGAAGCACACCTCCAGCTCCGGCACCGGCACCCTGTTCACCAACACCACCAACTCGTGGGGCACCGGCGCCGCCTCCAGCTCCACCACCGACGTGACCGCCGCCGCGGACGCCGCCTACGGCGCCCAGGAGACGTGGGACTTCTACAAGGCCACCTTCGGCCGCAGCGGCATCAAGAACGACGGTGTCGGCGCCTACTCGCGCGTCCACTACGGCAGCTCGTACGTCAACGCCTTCTGGGACGACGACTGCTTCTGCATGACCTACGGCGACGGGTCCAGCAACACCCACCCGCTGACCTCGCTGGACGTGGCCGGCCACGAGATGAGCCACGGCGTCACCGCCAACACCGCGGGCCTGAACTACTCGGGCGAGTCCGGCGGCCTGAACGAGGCGACCTCCGACATCTTCGGCACGGGCGTCGAGTTCTACGCGGCGAACTCCTCCGACGTCGGCGACTACCTCATCGGCGAGAAGATCAACATCAACGGCGACGGCACCCCGCTGCGCTACATGGACCAGCCCAGCAAGGACGGCGGCTCCGCCAACTACTGGTCCTCCTCGGTCGGCAACCTCGACGTGCACTACTCGTCGGGTGTCGCCAACCACTTCTTCTACCTGCTGTCCGAGGGCAGCGGCGCGAAGACGATCAACGGCGTGAGCTACAACTCGCCCACGTCCAACGGCGCCACCCTCGCCGGCATCGGCCGCGCCAAGGCGCTGCAGATCTGGTACAAGGCGCTGACGACGTACTTCACGTCGACCACCAACTACAAGTCGGCGCGCACCGGCACCCTGAGCGCGGCTGCCGCGCTCTACGGCACCAGCTCCGCCGAGTACGCCGCGGTGGCGGCGACCTGGACGGCCGTCAACGTCACCTGACAGCCACTGAGTTGACAGGCTAGGCCCCAGGGCGGTACCCGGAGCGAAGGCATATCCGGGTACCGCCCTACTCTTGGGTTCCATGTCCTTCACGTACGACGACGTCGGCGCGACCCGCGAACGCGGCTTCTGCCCCCCAGGTTTCCACCCCCTGTATGTGCGCACGCGTATCGGCGAGGGCGAGAAGGTCTTCCGCCGGGCCGCCGAAGCGGTCCTGACCTGGGAAATGCACCGCGAGATGGGCGTCGGCATCGAGGCGAGCGCCGAAAAAGCGGCCCCCGGCGTAGACGTGACGGTCACCCTTGCCGGCCTCATCAAGGGCCCCTGCCGCATCGTCTGGACGGTCGAGGAACACCGCCGGGCAGGCTGGGCCTACGGCACCCTCCCCGGCCACCCCGAATGCGGCGAGGAGGCCTTCGTGGTGGACCGCACGGGCGACGGCACGGTCTGGCTGACGGTGTCGGCCTTCAGCCGCGGCGCGAAGTGGTACGCCCGCTTGGGCGGCCCGGCGACCCGGGGCCTGCAGCACGCGTACGCCCGCCGCATAGGCAGCACGCTGCGACAGATGTGCGCGCCGTATTCGGAGGTGTAAGCGGGGCGCTCACCCGCGCCCCATAGGGGCGCGGGGAACTGCGCGACCAGCCACGACGGACCCGCAGACGACGCACTACCTCATCAACACCCCCGCCCCCTCCACCGCGTCCTCCGAAGGCACCGCCACCAGCCCCAACTCCGCACTGGACGCCAGCAGTCGGTGCGCAGGCAGGATCCGCACCGTATAGCCGTAGGGCCCGGTGCGATCAAGGGCAAGCGGCCCCTCGTACAACCAGCGCCCCTCCGAATCCGGACCCCCCGCCGGCTTCAAGGGAACCGTCGCCGCATCCCCGATCCGATCCTCCGGGTCAACGCGCCCAGAAACCGCCTGCACTTCGACGTCATCCGGAGCAAGCCCGCCCAACCCCACGCGCACCCGGAGATTGAGCGTCGTACCGAGTTCCGCGGTGGCCGTAGCCGCGGACGTCTCCACGTGGTCGACGGTCACCCCGTGCCAAGCGGAGCGCACCCGCCCCTTCCACGCGGCCAGTTCGCGCGCCGCGTCCGGGGTCATCGTGCGGTGGGCGTGGGCGGCCGGGGCGTACAGCCGCTCCACGTACTCGCGGACCATCCGGCCGGCCAGCACCTTCGGGCCGAGCAACGTCAGTGTCTGGCGGACCATTTCGATCCAGCGGTCGGGCAGTCCGTCCTGGCCGCGTTCGTAGAAGCGCGGGGTGACGCGCTGCTCCAGGAGGTCGTAGAGCGCGGCGGCCTCCACGTCGTCGCGGTGGTCGGGGTCCGTGCCGGTGCCGTCGGCCGTGGGGATGGCCCAGCCGAAGTCGGGCTGGAACCACTCGTCCCACCAGCCGTCCAGGACCGAGAGGTTGAGACAGCCGTTGAGCGCCGCCTTCATACCGCTCGTGCCGCAGGCCTCCAGCGGGCGGAGCGGGTTGTTGAGCCAGATGTCGCAGCCGGGGTACAGCTTCTGCGCCATCGCCATGCCGTAGTCGGGCAGGAACACGATGCGATGGCGGACGCGCGGATCGTCCGCGAACTTCACCAGCTCCTGCACCAGCCGCTTCCCGCCGTCGTCCGCCGGGTGCGCCTTGCCCGCCACCACGATCTGGATCGGATGGTCCGGGTGCAGGAGGAGATCCATCAGCCGGTCGCGGTCGCGCAGCATCAGCGTCAGGCGCTTGTACGACGGGACGCGGCGCGCGAAGCCGATGGTGAGGACGTCGGGGTCGAGCACGCCGTCGATCCAGCCCAACTCGGCCGACCCTGCGCCGCGTTGACGCCAGGAGGCGCGCAGCCGCTCCCGTACCTCCACGACCAGCTGTTCGCGCAGATCACGCCGGAGTTCCCAGATGTCCTGGTCCGGGATCTCCGCGACCGCGTCCCAGCGGTCCGAGCCGCCGACCGTCAGCGCGTCCTCGGTGCGCCGGTCGCCGATCTGCCGGGCGCCGAGCCGGAACACCTCGGGGGCGACCCAGGTCGGCGCGTGCACACCGTTGGTCACGGAGGTGATCGGCACCTCCTCCGCGTCGAAGCCCGGCCACAGGCCGGAGAACATCTCGCGGCTGACCTGCCCGTGCAACAGCGAGACACCGTTGGCGCGTTGGCCCAGGCGCAGGCCCATCACGGCCATGTTGAACAGGTTGGGTTCGCCGCCCGGGTAGGTCTCCATGCCCAGCCGCAGGATGTTCCCGACATCCATGCGCGGGAGTTCGGCGTCCGGCCCGAAGTGGGTGGCCACCAACTCCCGGTCGAAGCGGTCGATTCCGGCCGGGACGGGGGTGTGCGTGGTGAACACCGTGCCCGCCCGCACCGCCTCCAGGCCCGCGTCGAAGTCCAGCCCCGCGTCGCAGAGTTCGGCGATCCGCTCCAGGCCGAGGAAACCCGCGTGCCCCTCGTTGGTGTGGAACACCTCGGGCTCGGGGTGACCGGTCAGCCGGCAGTACGTCCGTACCGCGCGCACCCCGCCGATACCGAGCAACATCTCCTGCAGCAGCCGGTGTTCGCTGCCGCCGCCGTAGAGCACGTCGGTCACGCCGCGGGCGCCGAGGTCGTTCTCCTCGACGTCGGAGTCGAGCATCAGCAGCGGCACCCGGCCGACCTGCGCCAGCCAGATCCGGGCGCGCAGCGAACGGCCGCCGGGCAGGGCGATGGAGACCTGGGCCGGGGAGCCGTCGGTCTCCCGCAGCAGCGCCACCGGGAGTTCGTTGGGGTCGAGGACCGGATAGGTCTCCTGCTGCCAGCCGTCCCGGGACAGCGACTGGCGGAAGTAGCCGTGCCGGTAGAGGAGTCCGACACCGATCAGCGGTACGCCGAGGTCGCTGGCCGACTTGAGATGGTCGCCGGCGAGGATGCCGAGGCCGCCGGAGTACTGGGGCAGGGCGGCCGTGACGCCGAACTCGGGTGAGAAGTAGGCGACGGCGGCGGGCAGTTCACCGGACTGGGTCTGGTACCAGCGGTCGCCGCCCACATAGTCGGCGAGATCGCCGGCGACCTCGGTGAGCCGGCGCAGGAAGCGGCTGTCCTCGGCCAGCTCCGCGAGCCGCTCGGCCGAGACGCTGCCGAGCAGCCGTACCGGATCGCCCTCCGATGCGGTCCAGCGCTCGGGATCGACGGACTGGAAGAGATCGCGGGTTTCCGCGTGCCAGGACCAGCGCAGGTTGCGCGCGAGGTCGCTGAGCGGCCGGAGGGGTTCGGGGAGAACGGGACGGACGGTGAATCGACGGATCGCCTTCACAGCTCCACCTTGCGCGTTCGCTGGATGACACACGGCAATGTGCGTCGTCGTCTCTGAAGAAGGTACCGGTGATGGTGTGGGCGTCGCTGGGCCGAAGATGAGCCGACCTGGGCCGAAAAGGGCCCCTCATGCGCCCTTGTGGTGCTTCGCACCGCACGAGAGGCTGCCCTGTGGAGAGTTGAAGGAGGGGGACTCGACCATGGCACGGACGCGTACGCGGCGTCTGCGCCGGGCGGGGGGTCTGACCGCGGTCACCACAGTCGTGGTGTTTTCGGCCATCACCCTGCCCGCGCATGCCGCACCGGAGGGGACCATAGTCGGCGCCGGGGCACCCGGCTCCGTCAGCGGTAGTTACCTGGTGACACTCAAGGGGGGAACGGAGGCTCCGTCGGCAGCCGGCAAGGGGCTCGCCGAGAAGTACGGGGCGAAAATAAGCCACACCTACGGCACGGCCCTGAACGGCTACGCCGTCGAGGCGAACGAGAGACAGGCGAGACGCCTCGCGGCGGACCCGCGGGTCGCCTCGGTCGCCCAGGACACCCGGGTGACCCTGGACAGCGTCAGCCGCGTCGAGCGCAACCCGCCGTCCTGGGGCCTGGACCGCCTCGACCAGCCGGGCCTGCCGCTGGACAAGAGCTACAGCTCGCCGGACTCCGGGGGCGCCGGGGTGACGGTGTACGTGATCGACACCGGCATCCGCATCACCCACAAGGACTTCGGCGACCGGGCGAACTACGGCTGGGACTTCGTCGACAACGACGCCACCGCCCAGGACGGCAACGGCCACGGCACCCATGTCGCGGGCACCGTCGCCGGCACCACGTACGGCGTCGCCAAGAAGGCCAAGGTGGTCGCCGTCCGGGTCCTGGACAACGCGGGAGCCGGTACGACCTCGCAGGTCATCGCGGGTATCGACTGGGTCACCCGGCACGCGCACAAACCGGCGGTGGCCAATCTCAGCCTGGGCGGCTACCACAACGCCCAGCTCGACGCCGCCGTACGCAACTCGATCGCCTCCGGAGTCACCTACACGGTGGCGGCGGGCAACGACGGGCTGTCGGCCGGCCTGTACTCCCCCGCCGACGTGAAGGAGGCGATCACGGTCGGCGCCACCGACCGCAGCGACGCACGGGCGGCCTTCTCGAACACCGGCCCGGCCGTCGACCTGTTCGCCCCGGGCGTCTCGATCACCTCCGCGACGTACACGAGCGACACGGCGAGGGCGACCTTCTCCGGTACGTCGATGGCGTCGCCGCACGCGGCGGGCGCGGCGGCGGTCTATCTCGGCGGTCACCCGCACGCCGCACCGGCGCAGGTGTCCAGGGCGCTCGTCGCGGGGGCGGTATCCGGCAAGGTGTCCGGTGAGGGGATCGGTTCGCCGGACAAACTTCTGCAAGTACCGCGGTCGTAGTGCGGGAGTGACGGCTCCGGCCCCGTTCGCCCAGGACGGGGCCGGATCTTTCTGTGGAGATCTGCGTGTAAGTAGTTGGCAACCTGCCGGATTGCTAACCCGAATAGGGTGGGAAGGCTCCACCGGTACACCCCCAGACGCACCCCGGGATCTTCTTCGCAGGACCCACCTCCCCACATCCATCCGCCCACACCCACGTTGACGCGGACAGGAGCGGTCATGCCCGCCACGCACCACTCGTCAGCACCCCCGACACCCGGCACGGCCACGCCCCCCGTGCGCCCGGCCGGTACGGCACCACCCGCCCCGGAGCCACCCTCCGCGGACGGCACGTCCCCCGGCATCGGACGCATCCCCGTCCTCGATGTCCGGCCGGTCGTCCAGCACGGTCACCGGGCCGCCAAAGCGGTCACCGGTGAGACGTTCGAGGTGTCGGCCATCGTCTTCCGCGAAGGTCATGACGCGGTCGCCGCCAATGTCGTCCTGCGCGATCCGGACGGCCGCCCCGGCCCCTGGACCCCGATGCGGGAGCTCGCCCCGGGCACCGACCGCTGGGGCGCCACCGTCACGCCGGACGCGCCGGGCCACTGGTCGTACGTCGTGGAGGGCTGGAGCGACCCGGTCTCCACCTGGCGCCACCACGCGGGGATCAAGATCCCGGCCGGAATGGACACGGACCTGGTCCTGGAGGAGGGCGCGCGCCTGTACGAACGCGCCATCGCCGGGGTCCCGAAGGGCAGGGGCCTGCGGCCCGTCCTCCGCGCCGCCGTCACCGCCCTCCGCGACGAGACCCGCCCGGCCGCGGCCCGCCTCGCCGCCGCGCTGACGCCGGAGGTGGACGAGCTCCTCGCCCGGTATCCGCTGCGGGAACTGGTCACGGTGTCCGAGCCGCGCGCGTTGCTGGTGGAGCGGGAGCGGGCGCTGTACGGCGCCTGGTACGAGTTCTTCCCGCGTTCCGAGGGCACGGCTGCCGAGCCGCACGGCACGTTCCGTACGGCGGCGAAACGGCTCGCGGGTATCGCCGCGATGGGCTTCGACGTCGTATATCTGCCGCCGATCCATCCGATCGGGACGACCTTCCGCAAGGGCCCGAACAACACCCTGTCCGCCGGGCCCGAGGACGTCGGCGTGCCCTGGGCGATCGGCTCCCCGGAGGGTGGCCACGACGCGATCGATCCCCGGCTCGGGACGCTGGAGGACTTCGACGCGTTCGTCGCGCGCGCCGGTGAGCTGGGCATGGAGATCGCGCTGGACTTCGCCCTGCAGTGCTCGCCCGATCATCCGTGGGTGGACAAGCACCCGGAGTGGTTCCACCACCGCCCCGACGGCACCATCGCCTACGCGGAGAACCCGCCGAAGAAGTACCAGGACATCTACCCGATCGCCTTCGACCGGGACCTGGACGGGCTGGTCACCGAGACCGTGCGGGTGCTGCGGCACTGGATGGACCACGGGGTGCGGATCTTCCGCGTCGACAACCCGCACACCAAACCGGTGCTGTTCTGGGAGCGGGTGATCGGCGAGATCAACGGCACCGACCCCGATGTGATCTTCCTGGCGGAGGCGTTCACCCGTCCCGCGATGATGGCCACTCTCGCCCAGGTCGGTTTCCAGCAGTCGTACACCTACTTCACCTGGCGCAACACCAAGCAGGAACTCACCGAGTATCTCAGCGAGTTGTCGGGCGAGGCGGCGGCCTACATGCGGCCCAACCTCTTCGTGAACACCCCCGACATCCTGCACGAGTTCCTCCAGCACGGCGGCCGGCCCGCCTTCGAACTCCGGGCGGTGCTGGCGGCGACGCTGTCGCCGACGTGGGGGGTGTACAGCGGGTATGAGTTGTGCGAGAACACTCCGCTACGGCCCGGCAGCGAGGAGTATCTCAACTCCGAGAAGTACCAACTCCGCCCGCGCGACTGGGCGTCGGCCGAGCGGGAAGGACGTAGCATCGCGCCATTGCTGGGCAAGCTGAACGACATCCGGCGCCGCAGCCCGGCGTTGCGGCAGTTGCGCGACCTCCACTTCCACCAGGTGGACCAGGAGGCGGTGATCGCTTACTCGAAGCGGAGCGGTTCGAACACGGTTCTGGTGGTTGTCAACCTCGACCCCCACCACACCCAGGAGGCCACGGTCTCGTTGGACATGCCGCAACTCGGCCTGGAATGGCACGAGTCGGTACCGGTGCGCGACGAGCTCACCGGTGAGTCCTATCACTGGGGCAGGGCCAACTATGTGCGCCTGGAACCGGGTAACCGGCCCGCACACATCCTCACCGTCCTGCGACCGTCCCCGCAGATCGGAGGGTCACCCACAATATGATCGTCAACGAGCCCGTCCCGGACACCTTCGAGGACACTCCCGCCAAGGACCGGGACCCCGAGTGGTTCAAACGCGCCGTCTTCTACGAGGTCCTGGTCCGCTCCTTCCAGGACAGCAACGGCGACGGCATCGGTGACCTCAAGGGCATCACCGCCAAACTCGACTACCTCCAGTGGCTCGGCGTCGACTGCCTCTGGCTGCCGCCCTTCTTCAAATCCCCGCTCCGCGACGGCGGTTACGACGTCTCCGACTACACCGCAGTCCTCCCCGAGTTCGGGGACCTGGCGGACTTCGTGGACTTCGTCGACTCCGCCCACCAGCGGGGCATGCGGGTCATCATCGACTTCGTCATGAACCACACCAGCGACCAGCACCCGTGGTTCCAGGAGTCGAGAAAAGACCCCGACGGTCCCTACGGCGACTACTACATGTGGGCCGACGACGACAAGCAGTACCCCGACGCCCGCATCATCTTCGTCGACACCGAAGCCTCCAACTGGACCTTCGACCCCGTCCGCAAGCAGTACTTCTGGCACCGCTTCTTCTCCCACCAGCCGGACCTCAACTACGAGAACCCGGCAGTGCAGGAAGAGATCATCTCGGCGCTGAAGTTCTGGCTGGACCTGGGCATCGACGGCTTCCGGCTCGACGCGGTGCCCTACCTCTTCGCGGCCGAGGGCACCAACTGCGAAAACCTTCCGGCAACCCACGAGTTCCTGAAGCGGGTACGGAAGGAGATCGACGCCCAGTACCCCGACACAGTGGTGCTGGCGGAGGCGAACCAGTGGCCCGAGGACGTCGTCGACTACTTCGGCGACTACCAGAGCGGCGGGGACGAGTGCCACATGGCATTCCACTTCCCCGTCATGCCGAGGATCTTCATGGCAGTACGCCGGGAGTCCAGGTATCCGGTCTCCGAGATCCTCGCCAAGACCCCGGCGATCCCGTCGAGTTGCCAGTGGGGCATCTTCCTGCGCAACCACGACGAGCTGACCCTGGAGATGGTCACCGACGAGGAACGCGACTACATGTGGGCCGAGTACGCGAAGGACCCGCGTATGCGCGCCAACATCGGCATCCGGCGCAGGCTCGCCCCCTTGCTCGACAACGACCGCAACCAGATCGAGCTGTTCACCGCCCTGCTGCTGTCGCTGCCCGGTTCGCCGATCCTCTACTACGGCGACGAGATCGGCATGGGCGACAACATCTGGCTCGGCGACCGCGACGCCGTCCGCACGCCGATGCAGTGGACACCTGATCGCAACGCAGGTTTTTCGTCCTGTGACCCCGGCCGGCTGTCGCTGCCGACCATCATGGACCCCGTCTACGGCTACCAGGTCACCAACGTCGAGGCGTCGATGTCGTCGCCCTCCTCGCTGCTGCACTGGACCCGCCGCATGATCGAGATCCGCAAGCAGAACCTGGCGTTCGGCCTCGGCTCGTACCGGGAACTGCCGTCGTCGAATCCAGCGGTGATCGCCTTCCTTCGCGAGTACGAGGACGACCTCGTTCTGTGCGTGAACAACTTCTCCCGGTTCGCGCAGCCGACGGAACTCGACCTGCGGGCGTTCAATGGAAGGCATCCGGTCGAACTGTTCGGCGGGGTGCGCTTTCCGGCCGTAGGAGAGCTGCCGTACCTGCTGACCTTGGCAGGACACGGCTTCTACTGGTTCCGGCTCCGCAAGGAAGCCGCCTAGTCACCCCGTGGGGCGGGGTGGATTCGGTTTCCCCCGCCCCGCCCGGGGCACGCAACAGTGACACCCCGACCACTCCGGGGAAAGGAACGTGACGCTATGGCGGAAACTGTCACACTTTCCGGCCGGACCAGTCCCGGTCCCGGCCTCCTCGCGTCCCTCGACCCCCTCCTGCGGGAGTGGCTGCCGAGGCAGCGGTGGTTCGCGGGCAAAGGCCGTCCCGTCACCGGTTTCTCGCTGGTGGCCGCCACCGAGCTCCTCCCGGCCGACGGCACACTCGGCCTCTACCACCTGCTGGTCCGCGCCCACCAGCCACCCGCTCCGGGCGACTGCTACCAACTCCTCATAGGTGTGCGCGAGGCGCTGCCGCCCCGGCTCGCGCCCGCGCTGATCGGACATGTGGAGGAGGGCCCGCTCGCCGGACGCACGGTGTACGAGGCCCTGCACGACCCCCGGCCCGCCGAGGTGCTCCTGGAGGCGTTGCGCACCCAGGCCCACATCGGCGGGCTGCGCTTCGAACGGGACCCGGGCCAGGAGATCGCGACCGGTCTCGCACCCCGCCTGATGACCGCCGAGCAGTCCAACTCGTCCGTCGTCTACGGCGATACGTTCATCCTGAAGCTGCTGCGCCGGATCGTCCCCGGCACCAACCCCGACCTGGAACTCCCGCTGGCCCTCGCCCTGGAGGGCTGCCCCCGGGTGCCGGCGCCGACGGCGTGGCTGCGGGCGGAGTTCGCCGACGAGCCGTACGTCCTCGGGGTGCTCCAGCCGTTCGTGCGGGGCGCGACCGACGGCTGGGAACTGGCGCTGCGCGAGCTGCGGAAGGGCGAGGACTTCGG
>NZ_JAWOAI010000184.1:0-17384 GCF_033194735.1 Streptomyces sp. W16 | reverse complement strand
CCTCCCCGGCATGCCGCCCGGCCGAGTGCGAGGGCTTGGCACCGCCGCCCGCGTCGTCACCCACGCTCATACAACCGGCGGCAGCGGCGACGACGGCTACCGCGGCGGCCAGACGGACGGGTACGTACATGGGGCGCACGGGGCCACCTCCGAGGGCGGAAAAAGGAGTCGCCCTCTCAACTCCCACCGCCCGCCGGAAGACACGCGCCCCGCCGCCGTCGCCCATTCCTGGCCGGGAATTGCCCCCCGCCCCCGCCCGCAGCACGATCGGCCCCGAACCGACCGCAGCACCCGAAGGAGCCACGGATGACCGGGACGACCGACCCCCAGGACCTCGCCACCCGCTACATCGCCCAGTGGACGGAACCGGACCCCGCCCGACGCCGGACGGCGATCGAGAACCTCTGGGCCGAGGACGGCACCCACGTCCTCCAACCGCCCGCCGAGATCCGCGAACTCGCCGCCAACCTCGGCTTCGACCACCCGACCCTGCGCGCCCAGGGCCACGACGCCGTCGAGACCCGCGTCACCCGCAGCTACCAACGCTTCGTCGAGAAAGGCGAGTTCACCTTCCGGGCCCGCACCGACGCCGTACGCCTGGACGACCTGATCCGGTTCCACTGGGACACGATCTCCGTCGCCGACGGCGAAGTGGTCGGCGGTGGCCTTGAGTTGCTCGCGCTCGACAACGACGGCCGCATCCGCACCGACTACATGTTCCCGGGAGCCTGATCCCTCACCGCCGCCGCGGCCACCGCCAACGCCTCCGCCGTCGCCGCGTCCGCAGGCAGAAACGCCTCCAACTTCAGTTCCGCGAGGGTCACATCCACC
This sequence comes from Streptomyces sp. W16, assembly GCF_033194735.1. Classification (NCBI taxonomy): domain Bacteria; kingdom Bacillati; phylum Actinomycetota; class Actinomycetes; order Kitasatosporales; family Streptomycetaceae; genus Streptomyces; species Streptomyces sp. W16. The sequence continues at coordinate 16,553 of NZ_JAWOAI010000184.1, read as the reverse complement.
GCGGTCGCGAAAGTCGTCACCGTCGTCATCAGCCGCAACTCCCCGTACGAGGACCGCAGCCGCAACGGCACCGCGAACCCCAACTGCCCCTCCGACGGCTCCAGTTCCGGCACATACCCGGCCAACTCGGCCCGCAACTCCGGCAACCCGTCGAGCCGGGCCACGATGTGCCGCGCCCACTCGGCCAGGTTGAGGATCCGCGGCGCCACCCCGTCCGGATGCAGCGCCAGCCGGTACACATTCGTCCCCGGCCCCACCAACTCCGCCGCCGCTCCCTCCGTGATCACCCCGAACGCGCTGTTGGCGGCGACCAGTCGACCACCCCGGTCCACGACCAGCGCCGGATACGGCAGATGCCCGCGCAGGATGTGCCCGATCGCCGCCCGCACCGGCGCCAGCACCGGACCCTCCAGTGAACTCTCCGCGTACACCGGTGCGAACCCGGCCGCCAGCAACAGCTCGTTCCGCTCCCGCAACGGCAGTTCGAGCGACTCGGCGAGCCGCACGACCATGTTCCGCCCCGGCACCGACCGCCCGGACTCGATGAAACTGAGATGCCGCTGAGTGGTACCGGCCCGCGACGCCAGCTCCAGCTGGCTCAGCCGACGACTCGCACGACGCTCACGCAACACCCGGGAGAAGTCCACGCCACAGTTCTACGACGCCCCGCCCCAACCAGCCATTCCTCCAAGGGAATTGAGGCCATACCCGCCCCCGACCACCATCAGGCCCATGAACCCCGGCGCACTGCCCCCGACCACCACCCTCAAGCCCCTCGCCCTCGGCGTACTCCTCCCGACCGGAACCGCCCAATGGGCCAAGGACGACGACCCGCGCGACCTCATCACCCTCGGCCGCACCGCCGAACACCTCGGCTTCACCTCCCTCTTCGTCAACGACTCCCTCATCACCCCCCGCATCGAAGCCCTCACCATGCTCGCCGCCCTAGCCGCCACCACCGAGACGGCCACCCTCGGCACCGGCGCCCTGCTCCCCTACCTCCGCCGCCCCGTCCAGACCGCCCAGACCCTCGCCTCCATCGACCTCCTCTCCCACGGCCGCCTCACCCTCGCCGTCGGCGCCGGCTTCCCCGGCCGCTTCGGACGCCCCTTCTACGACCTCTCCGAAGTCCCCTGGCCCCGCCGCTTCGCCCGCCTCGACGAAACGGTCCGACTCTGGCGAGCCCTCTGGCAGGGCGCCGACACCTTCCACGGCGAGTTCCACCACTTCACCGACCTCCCGCCCGCCCTACGGCCCACCCGCCCCACCGGCCCACCCATCTGGCTCGCCGGCGCCACCCCCACCGCCCGGACCCGCACCGGCCGCCTCTACGACGGCTGGCTCCCCTACCCGCCCGACCCCGCCGATTACACGACCGGCCTGCACGACATCCACCAGGCAGCAGCCGCAGCGGGCCGCACCCCCGAGGCCATCACCCCGGCCCTCTTCATCACCGTACGAATCGACGACGACCCCCACTCCGCCCGAGCCGCACTCGACGACTACGCCCGCGCCACCTACGGCATGCCGCTCCCCGAACTGGAGAAGATCCAGGCCGTCGTCGCAGGCACCGCGGAGCAGGTCGCCGAACGCCTCGACCAGTACGTCACCGCAGGCGCCCGCCACCTCGTCACCCGCCCGGCCGCCCTGAACCTGCGCGCTCAACACGAACAGCTGGAACGCGTCGCCGCACTGATCCCCGACCTACCGACCCCGTCACCGCCCCGAACCCGCGTTCGTCCCGGACAATAGGCATGTGCTGGAAATGACACGCGAGGCGTTCGAAGAGCTGGTGAGCGAGGCCCTGGACCGGATCCCGCCCGAACTGACGCGGGTCATGGACAACGTGGCCGTCTTCGTCGAGGACGAACCCGAACCCTCCGACCCCGAACTCCTCGGCCTCTACGAAGGCACACCCCTCACCGAACGCGGCGAGTGGTACGCCGGCGTTCTCCCCGACCGAATCTCCATCTACATGGGCCCGACCCTGCGCTACTGCCAGACCACGGAGGACGTCGTACACGAGGTCGCCGTCACCGTCGTACACGAAGTCGCCCACCACTTCGGCATCGACGACGAACGCCTCCACGAACTCGGCTGGGGCTAGGCCGTGTCCGCATACCCGCCCCCACTCCTGGGCATACGGGACCAATGGCCAGCGTCCCCGTCGCAGCCCTGAACCACCTCCGCCGGGCGCAGCGCGCCCTGACGCACCACTACCGCGCCCGCCGTCCCCGACCGACCGTCGAACTCGTCCCCCAGCCCCACCCCTGGCCCCGCGCCCTCGGCCTCGTACTGGTCGTCATCGTCGGGGCCTGGCTGGGCCTGCTGATCGTGGGCAACGTACGGACCCAGGTCGGTCCCATGAACACGACCATGACCCTGCGCCCGTCCCTCACCGGCGGCACGAAGATCAACGTCTCACCGCTCGGCGCCCTGTCCCTGGACAGCCACCACGCCCCCGTCCGCCTGGACGTCAACGTCGACCAACTCGACCCGGAACGCTCCCAGGCCCTCGTCGACCACCCCGAACGCATCGCCGGCCTCCAGGACGAGGTCGCCCGCGACGTCGAACACGGCACCCTCAACCTGGCCGTACGGTCGTGCGCGGCCGTGGTCCTCGGCGCCACGACCCTGGGCCTGGCGGTCTACCGCCGCCCCCGCCGAGCCCTCGCGGCCGGCGGCCTGGCCCTCACCCTCCTCGCCGCGTCCGGAGCGACGGCCTACGCGACCTGGAACCCGAAGTCGATCCTGGAACCGAGGTTCTCCGGCCTGCTCTCCTCCGCCCCGTCCCTGGTCGGCAACGCGCGCAACATCGTCACCGAATTCGACGTCTACCAGCAGGAGTTGGCCCGCCTGGTGACGAACGTGACGAAGCTCTACGACGTCACGTCCACGCTCCCCGCCTACCAGCCGGACCCCGCGACCATCCGCGTGCTCCACGTCTCGGACATCCATCTGAACCCCGCGAGCTGGAAGATCATCGCGTCGCTGGTGGAGCAGTACAAGGTGAACGTGATCGTCGACACCGGCGACACCATGGACCACGGCACGGCGGCGGAGAACGGCTTCCTCGACCCGATCGCCGACCTCGGCGTCCCCTACGTCTGGGTCAGGGGCAACCACGACTCCCTCGTCACCCAGCGCTATCTGCAGCGCATGAAGAACGTGCACGTCCTGGACGAGGGCCGGGCGGAAACGGTGGCGGGCGTGCGCTTCGCGGGCATCGGCGACCCCCAGTTCACCCCCGACCGCTCGGTCGCCCCCGGCGGCAACGCGGCCGAGGAACTCGCCGGCGACCAGCTCGCCTCCGCCCTCCGCGACCAGCAGGCCGCCGGCACCCCCGTCGACATCGCCCTCGTCCACGAACCTTCGGCGGCACGCCAGACCGACGGCGAGGTCCCCCTCGTCCTGGCCGGCCACCTCCACCACGAGGGCACCGAGGTCATGAAGCACGGCACCCGCCTCCGCATCGAGGGCTCGACGGGCGGCAGCGGCCTACGCGCGGTGGAAGGCAAGTACCCCGACCCGATCGAGGCGTCGATCCTCTACATCGACCGCGACACCCACCGCCTCCAGGCCTGGGACGAGATCAAACTGGGCGGCCTGGGCCTGACGACGGCCGAGGTCAGCCGCCACCTCCCGAAGGAGAACCTGCCGGGCGCACCCCAGTCCCCGAGCCCCTCCCCGAGTCCGGCGTCGGAGACTCCATCGAGGACCCCGTAAACCGTTTTGGCGATACCTCCCGCCATCCCATATGCTTCTCACGTCCCCGACGCGCTGAGAAGCGCCCAGGCGGGCCGATAGCCCTCATCGTCTAGCGGCCTAGGACGCCGCCCTTTCAAGGCGGTAGCACGGGTTCGAATCCCGTTGGGGGCACGCAACACCGTGTGCGACACTGGCTCCGCCAGTTCGCGCGCAACAGCAAGGTCCTGTGGAGCAGCTTGGAGTGCTCGCCACCCTGTCAAGGTGGAGGCCGCGGGTTCAAATCCCGTCAGGACCGCTGAGGTTTCCCCGGAAGCCTCGTGGCTGGGTAGCTCAGTTGGTACGAGCGATCGCCTGAAAAGCGATAGGTCGCCGGTTCGACCCCGGCCCCAGCCACCGGATCGAAAGCCCTGTCCCATCGGGACGGGGCTTTCGTCGTGACCGGACGACACAGGGTGGGGCGCGATGGGCCAGGACACGAACCTGGAGAAGATACGGGCGCGGTACGGGCTGCTCGCGGTGGTGGGCAGCAATGCGGCGATCACCGCGGTGGCGATCTTCGGGGTGTGGCAGCTGGACGGTGACCGGGCGGTGATCGTGGGTGTGCTGTCCTCGGCGTTCACCGCGATGGCGAGTCTCACCACGGCGTACCTGGGGATCAAGGCCGTGTCGAACACGGCACAGTCGATGTCGCGGGATTCTGGTCAGCATCAACCAGCCCGTCCGGCGCTTGAGGACGAGGCCCCTTCAGGGCCGATCGGGGGTCTGGGGGCGGAGCCCCCGGGGACGGCACCCTGACTCACCCGCACGAACCCCCACCAACCCGCCCCCGCCAATTCATTCGCCAGGAATTTCGCCGAGGTGAGATCCTGGACGGCGTATGTCTACGCACCCCGCCTCCGCGCCCGGCACTTCCGCCCCCGCCCTCGGCGATCTCGCCCCCCGCCTGACCGAGCTGACCCTGCGCGACGCGCACCGGCTCGGGCGCAGGCTCGAAGGCGCGCGCAGGATCCGCAAGCCGGAGGCCCGCGCCGCCGTTCTCGCCGAGATCGAGGCCGAGGTGGCCCGTGGCGAGGAGCGGATGGCCGAGCGGCGCCGTCGTATCCCCGCGATCTCGTATCCGGAGCAGTTGCCGGTCAGCCAGAAGAAGGCCGACATCGCGGCGGCGATCCGTGATCACCAGGTGGTGATCGTGGCCGGTGAGACGGGTTCCGGCAAGACGACCCAGATCCCGAAGATCTGCCTCGAACTCGGCCGTGGCGTCCGCGGCATGATCGGCCACACCCAGCCCCGCCGTATCGCCGCGCGCACCGTCGCCGAGCGCGTCGCGGAGGAGATGGACACCCCGCTCGGCGAGGCCGTCGGCTGGAAGGTCCGTTTCACCGACCAGGTGAACCAGGAGTCGACGTTCATCAAGCTGATGACGGACGGCATCCTGCTCGCCGAGATCCAGACCGACCGCGAGCTGCGCGCCTACGACACGATCATCATCGACGAGGCCCACGAGCGTTCCCTCAACATCGACTTCCTGCTCGGCTATCTGGCCCAACTGCTGCCCAAGCGCCCGGACTTGAAGGTCGTCATCACCTCGGCGACGATCGACCCGGAGCGTTTCTCCCGGCACTTCGGCGAGGCCCCGATCATCGAGGTGAGCGGCCGGACGTATCCGGTGGAGGTCCGCTACCGCCCGCTCCTCGAAGACGAGTCCGAGGACTCCGACCGCGACCAGATCACCGCGATCTGCGATGCCGTGGAGGAACTCCAGGGCGAGGGCAAGGGCGACATCCTCGTCTTCCTCTCCGGAGAGAGGGAGATCCGCGACACGGCGGACGCGCTGACGAAGAAGAACTACCGCTTCACGGAGGTCCTCCCCCTCTACGCCCGCCTCTCGCACGCCGAGCAGCACCGGGTGTTCCAGCAGCACACGGGGCGAAGGATCGTTCTGGCGACCAACGTCGCCGAGACCTCCCTCACCGTCCCCGGCATCAAGTACGTCATCGACCCCGGCTTCGCCCGCATCAGCCGCTACAGCCACCGTACGAAGGTGCAGCGGCTGCCCATCGAGGCGGTCAGCCAGGCAAGTGCCAACCAGCGCAAGGGCCGTTGTGGCCGTACGTCGGACGGCATCTGCATCCGCCTCTACTCCGAGGACGACTTCCTCGCCCGCCCGGAGTTCACGGACGCCGAGATCCTGCGGACGAACCTCGCCTCCGTCATCCTGCAGATGACCGCAGCCGGCCTCGGGGAGATCGAGAAGTTCCCGTTCATCGACCCGCCGGACCACCGCAACATCCGTGACGGCGTCCAACTCCTTCAGGAACTGGGCGCGTTGGACCCGGACGAGAAGGACCCGCGCAAGCGCCTCACGCAGACGGGCCGCAAACTCGCCCAACTCCCTGTGGACCCCCGCCTGGCCCGCATGGTCCTGGAAGCCGACAAGAACGGCTGTGTCCGCGAGGTCATGGTGATCGCCGCCGCGCTCTCCATCCAGGACCCGCGCGAGCGCCCGGCCGAGAAGCAGACACAGGCCGACCAGCAGCACGCCCGCTTCCGGGACGAGACGAGCGACTTCCTGGCCTTCCTGAACATGTGGCGGTACATCCGCGAGCAGCAGAAGGAGCGCGGCTCGTCCGCGTTCCGTCGCATGTGCAAGCAGGAGTACCTGAACTTCCTCCGGATCCGCGAGTGGCAGGACATCTACAGCCAACTCCGCACGGTGGCCAAGCAGATGGGCATCCAGTTCAACGAGGAGGACGCGGCCGAGCACAGCGTCCACGTCTCCCTCCTCGCCGGCCTGCTGTCGCACATCGGCATGAAGGACGTGAAGGACGGCGCGAAGAACGAGTATCTGGGCGCCCGCAGCGCCAAGTTCGCGATCTTCCCCGGCTCGGCCCTCTTCAAGAAGACCCCGCGTTTCGTCATGTCGGCCGAGCTGGTGGAGACTTCACGGCTCTGGGCCCGCGTCAACGCCAAGATCGAGCCCGAGTGGGTCGAGCCCCTCGCCGGCCACCTCCTCAAGCGGACGTACAGCGAACCGCACTGGGAGAAGGACCAGGCGGCGGTGATGGCCTTCGAGAAGGTCACGCTCTACGGCGTCCCGATCATCGCCCAGCGCAAGGTGAACTACGGCCGGATCGACCCTGAGGCGTCCCGCGAGCTGTTCATCCGCAACGCGCTGGTCGAGGGCGACTGGCGCACGCACCACAAGTTCTTCGCGGACAACCGCAAACTCCTCACCGAGGTCGAGGAGTTGGAGCATCGCGCCCGGCGCCGGGACATCCTGGTCGACGACGAGACGCTCTACGACTTCTACGACCAGCGGGTGCCCGAACACGTCGTCTCCGGCGCCCACTTCGACTCCTGGTGGAAGCACAAGCGCCATGAGGAGCCCGAACTCCTCGACTTCGAGCGCTCGATGCTCATCAACGAGCGTGCGGGCGACATCAGCAAGGACGACTATCCGGACTCGTGGCATCAGGGACGGCTGAAGTTCCGGGTGACGTACCAGTTCGAGCCGGGCGCGGACGCGGACGGTGTCACCGTCCACATCCCGCTGCACGTTCTCAACCAGGTCACGGACGAGGGCTTCGACTGGCAGATCCCGGGCCTGCGGGAGGAAGTGGTGACGGAGCTGATCCGTTCCCTCCCGAAGCCGATCCGCCGCAACTACGTACCGGCCCCGAACTTCGCCCAACGCTTCCTGGCGACGGCGGTCCCCCTGCAGGAGCCCCTGCCCACCACCATGGCCCGCGAGTTGAAGCGCATGGTCGGAGTCCCCTTCACCGCCGACGACTTCGACTGGTCGAAGGTCCCGGACCATCTCCTCATCACCTTCCGGATCGTCGACGAGCGGCGCCGCAAGCTGGCCGAGGACAAGGACCTGGAGGCGTTGAAGGTCCGGCTAAAGCCGAAGGCGAGGCAGGCCATCTCACAGGCGGCTGCGGCGACCGCCGAGCGCGAGGGCGGGGAGTCCCTGGAGCGCAAGGGCCTCACCGACTGGTCGATCGGCACACTCACCCGCGTCTTCGAGACCCGTCGGGCCGGCCAGCCGGTGAAGGCGTACCCGGCACTGGTCGACGACGGCGACACGGTCTCCGTACGGCTCTTCGACACGGAGGCCGAGCAGGCAGAGGCGATGTGGAAGGGCACGCGGCGGCTGATCGTGCGCAACATCCCGGTCAATCCGGCGAAGTTCGCTTCCGAAAAGCTCACCAACGCGCAGAAGCTCGCGCTGTCCGCGAATCCGCACGGTTCGATCCAGGCGTTGTTCGACGACTGCGCGCTGGCCGCCGCCGACAAACTCATCGGTGACTTCGGCGGGCCGGCGTGGGACGAGGAGTCGTACCGGAAGCTGTACGAGAGGGTGCGCGCGGAGATCGTCGACACGACGGTGCGGGCGGTGGGACAGGTGCAGCAGGTGCTGGCCGCCTGGCAGGCCTGTGAGCGCCGTCTGAAGGCGGCACACAGCCCGGCCCTCCTCCCGAACCTCGCGGACGTACGCGCCCAGCTGGACGCCCTCGTGAAGCCGGGCTTCGTCACGGCGGCGGGGATACGTCGTCTGCCCGACCTGATGCGCTACTTGGTGGCCGCCGACCGCCGCCTCCAGCAGATGCCGACGGGGGTCCAGCGGGACACGACCCGCATGGAGAAGGTCCACGAGATGCAGGACGAGTACGCGTGGCTCCTGGAACAACTCCCGCAGGGCCGCCCGGTCCCCTCCTCCGTCCGTGACATCCGCTGGATGATCGAGGAGCTCCGGGTGAGCTATTTCGCGCACGCGCTGGGCACGGCGTATCCGGTCTCCGACAAGCGGATCGTGAAGGCGATCGACGCCGCCGCACCGTAACGGCGCCTGCACACCGGGTGAGTTCGACCAGGCGGGCCACCCTCCTGTACAGTCTCGTCTCGCAGCACAACGCACCATCAAGTGCCGTGAAACCAGGTCCTGTGGAGCAGCTTGGAGTGCTCGCCACCCTGTCAAGGTGGAGGCCGCGGGTTCAAATCCCGTCAGGACCGCAGTGAACGACCAAGGCCCGCAACTCTACGGAGACGCGGGCCTTACTCGTGCCCCCGCCGACAGCGACCGTGCTCGCCACCCTGTCGAGGTGGAGGCCGCACCCACGGCGACCCCTGTCGATACCGGCCGGCACTACTCAGCCCGTTGGGGGTCCCCCCTCTGGGGGAGTTTGAGGACGAGGCCGTTCAGGCCGATGGGGGTCTGGGGGCGCAGCCCCCAGAAACGGCACCTCCCGGCGCCCGGCGGAGCCCCCAGGGACGGTGCCAGGCGCAGACGGCCCCCTTGACGCCGCCGCCGGCGCCAGGTACCCAGAAGCCAGGGCCCGTTCCCCGCAGGCCTCCCTGGAGGTGGCGTATGGCGGCTTCGGTCAGGCATGAGACGCGGGCCCTGCTCCGTGCGCATCTGTCGGCCGCCAGCTCCTACCGCCATGTGACCCGGCACTGCCCGATCTGCCACCGCCTGCTGCGGCTGGCCCTGGACTCACCTCCGCCACCGGAGCCCCAGGACGACCCACCGGGCCAACTCCCCTAGCGCACATAGACCAGAGGCAACAAGACATCCGGCATGTGACGGGTGTCACCGCATAAGTTTTTGAAACGGTGGAACTTAAGACTCGCCTACAACTGGTCAATTTAATATGTGCAATTGCACCCCCGCGAGGGATGGTCCACAGGAGATCCGACAGCCCTCCCCAGACTCCGACAAGGTCCCTCACAGGACCTGTCGCCAGGCGCGCACGGACCCACGACCAGGCACAAAAAAGATCGCGCTGGACCCGGCGGAGTCCAGCGCGATCTACGACGCACCCTGTGTTCACATGTCTAAGAGCGTTGGGCGTGGGCCCTGTTGGGGCAGAACCCGCGTCGCTTGGAGCTGTGTTGTCGGGCGCTGTGACCGGTTGGGGGACCAGCCGTTTCGCCCTTATTCAGTTGGTCAGGCTTCGCTGCGCTGCTGCGGAATGCCCGCGAGCAGTGCACGGACCTCCGCCTCGCGGTAACGGCGGTGTCCGCCGAGCGTGCGAATCGAAGTGAGCTTGCCGGCCTTCGCCCACCGCGTGACCGTCTTGGGGTCAACACGGAACATCGTGGCGACCTCAGCCGGGGTCAGCAGCGGCTCGGCATCAGGGGTGCGAGCGGTCATGAGCGGCCTCCTCGGGAGAACCGAACCTTCTCGGTTCTTTCCTCTAAATTCTGCACCTTGACCCGCGTTGCCCGAAATGGCGTGTGCGGGTCGAGTCGGTTATAGGACGAACGGCATGTCCTCGGCACTACAACTACACCATCTGTCCAACCGCTACGGCCAAACCGACGGAATTGCCATCCCAGGTGTCCATCAGCGACGGAAGCCGATGGACCATGCCATAACGGACAGTCACACCACTGTGACGATCAGTCACAGGATGATCAGGAGTCATCGAGACCCCCCAAAGCACGCAATGCCGAGATTCCGCCCACAACGGGACGGACAGAGTCCTCCCCGGACTCCTTGTCCTATTTTGGCATGAGGGCGGGCAAGGGGCGCAAGGGATCTGCACGTGCGATCCGTCACCCTTGACATCAATCGTCCGGATCGGGACCTACGTCCCGTGTTGACGAACCGTAAGAATCCTATGCGCACTTGTTCGAAGGTGTCAGCCTCGTCGGCCGCCGCGTCAGTTGGCCGACCGCCGGTCCCTGACCGACCGCCACCGCTCCACGAGCCGCCCGTACGCCTCGCCCGCCGCCGCCCCGTCCCCGGTCCGCAGCGCCTCGATGCCCTCGGCCACGTCCGCCGCCGAGTGGTCGTCCTCCAGCTCGCCGGCCGGCAGGACGTGCACGAGCCCGCCGTAGTCCAGTTCCACCAGCGAACGCGGATGGAACTCCTCCAGCCAGCGCCCTACGTCCACCAGACCGTCGATCAGCGGCCCGTCGTCCATCGCGTCCTTCAGCGTCCGCAGCGCCCGCGCCGTGCGCCGCCGCGCCTGCACCATGGGCGTCCGGTAGCGCAGCATCGGCGGATCCTCCCCGGAGGCCTTGTCGTAGCGGCGCTCCTCGTCCCCGACGAGCACGAACCAGTTCAGCGGCACCTGCCAGGTCGCCGTGCGGATCCACGGCCGGGCGTCCGGATTCCGGGCCAGCCAGCGCTCGTAGTCCTGGGTGGCCTGGTGCCGTACGAGCGGCGGCAGTACGGCGTCCAGGACCGACGGCGGAAGTTCCTCCGCGAGGTCTCCCAGGGCCTGCCAGCCGCGCAGCCGGGTGCGCCAGGGGCAGACGCAGACCACGCCGTCGACCTCCACCACGAAGGCGTCGGCGCTCTCGTGCACCGGCACCGGGACCGGCGGGGTGGGCAGCAAGTCGGCCAGCGCGCGGCGCAGTTCGTCCTGGTACGACGGTCGGTCGGGGCGGCGGGCGTAGCGCGCCCAGTGGCCGCGCTCGGGCTCGGGGAAGGCGGCCAGCGGCTCGTAGACGCGCAGATACGTCGCGTACGGGACGATCACCGAGGACACCTTCTTGGGCACGCCTGCTCCCTCCCCCGCCGACCGTCGGGAAAACCTCCGGACCCGCTCACAAACGGGCGGGAAAACTATGCAAATCGTCGCACGGACACCCCCCTTCGGTAGGTGATCCTGAACACTGCACCGATGGCGGCCGGACGCAGGCTCTACGCTCGTGCCACGGCACCCGCCACCCCTACGGGGGCCTGTCTCCAACCGCCGCCACTTACCCAGGAGTCACCACCGTGACCGACGTAGACAACGGCGTCCTGCACACCCTGTTCCACTCGGACCAGGGCGGTCATGAGCAAGTCGTGCTCTGCCAGGACCGGGCCAGCGGCCTCAAGGCCGTCATCGCCATCCACAACACCGCGCTGGGCCCCGCCCTCGGCGGTACCCGCTTCTACCCGTACGCGAGCGAGGCCGACGCCGTCGCCGACGCGCTCAACCTCGCCCGCGGGATGTCGTACAAGAACGCCATGGCCGGCCTGGACCACGGCGGCGGCAAGGCCGTGATCATCGGTGACCCGGAGCGCGACAAGACCGAGGAACTGCTGCTCGCCTACGGCCGGTTCGTGGCCTCGCTGGGCGGGCGGTACGTCACCGCGTGCGACGTCGGCACGTATGTCGCCGACATGGACGTGGTGGCGCGCGAGTGCCGCTGGACGACCGGCCGCTCCCCGGAGAACGGCGGCGCGGGCGACTCCTCCGTGCTGACCGCCTTCGGCGTCTTCCAGGGCATGCGGGCCAGCGCGCAGCACCTGTGGGGCGATCCGTCGCTGAGCGGCCGCAGGATCGGCGTCGCGGGCGTCGGCAAGGTCGGACACCATCTGGTGGCGCACCTGCTGGACGAGGGCGCCGAGGTCGTGATCACCGACGTGCGCGAGGAGTCCGTACGGCGGATCCTCGACAAGCACCCGACGGGTGTCACGGCCGTCGCCGACACGGAGGCGCTGATCCGGGTCGAGGGGCTCGACGTCTACGCCCCCTGCGCGCTCGGCGGCGCCCTGGACGACGAGACCGTGCCGGTGCTGACCGCCAAGGTGGTGTGCGGCGCGGCCAACAACCAGCTCGCGCACCCGGGCGTCGAGAAGGACCTCGCCGACCGCGGGATCCTCTACGCGCCGGACTATGTGGTGAACGCCGGCGGGGTGATCCAGGTCGCCGACGAGCTGCACGGGTTCGATTTCGAGCGGTGCAAGGCGAAGGCCGCGAAGATCTTCGACACCACGCTGGCCATATTCGCACGTGCGAAGGATGACGGTATTCCGCCGGCCGCGGCGGCCGACCGGATCGCCGAGCAGCGGATGCACGAGGCGGCTGCCGGGAACAGGTGAGCGGTACCCGCCGACGGGCACTTAGAGAGAACTCTCACGTTCGTCGGCGGGTCGCCTGCCAAGAAGTGGTTAAAATCGCGGTTGACCAGCGAGTACAGGGCACCTCGCGGGTCCTGGAGCCCGGCACGTGCTGCGGGCGACGTACCGTATGGGCGCGGGCTCAGGTACCGTGGAAGCCCTACGGACCGGTCTCTCCACGGAGAGTCCGTTCCAGATCATGAACGCGTGTCAAGACTCTGAGGCCACCGAGCCTCGTATCCGAGGGGGTCGAGCCATGGGGCGCGGCCGGGCAAAGGCCAAGCAGACGAAGGTCGCCCGCCAGCTGAAGTACAGCAGCGGCGGGACTGACCTCTCGCGTCTGGCCAATGAGCTGGGCGCTTCGACTTCGAGCCAGCCGCCGAATGGCGAGCCGTTCGAGGACGACGACGAGGAAGAAGACGACCCGTACGCTCAGTACGCGGATCTCTATAACGACGACGACGAGGACGAGGACGACGAGTCCGGTCCCCAGTCGCAACGTCGCGGCGCTTGACGCAACAGCGTCCCTCGCAGTTTCCGCATATCCGGAACAACTGCACCTCACCCGGTCCGGGGCAACACCGCCGGACCGGGTTTTGTGCTGCCGTTCGTCAGGCAGCCGCTTGGATCAGGCTGAGTAGTCTCCGACCAGCTCCGCGCCCGTAGCGTGGTCGCCGCGCTCGGTGATCTCGCCGGCGACCCATGCCTCGACCCCGCGGTCGGCCAGGGTCTCCAGGGCGACGTCCGCGGACTCCTCCGGGACGATCGCGATCATGCCGACGCCCATGTTCAGGGTCTTCTCCAGCTCCAGGCGCTCGACCCGGCCCGTCTTCCCGACGAGGTCGAAGACCGGCGCCGGGGTCCAGGTGGAGCGGTCCACGATGGCGTGCAGGCCGTCCGGGATGACCCGGGCAAGGTTGGCGGCCAGTCCGCCGCCGGTGATGTGCGAGAAGGCGTGCACGTCGGTCGTGCGGGTCAGTGCCAGGCAGTCCAGCGAGTAGATCTTCGTGGGGACGAGGAGTTCCTCGCCGAGGGTGCGGCCGAGTTCCTCGACGCGCGCCTCCAGGTCCAGGCCAGCCCGGTCGAGGAGCACATGCCGGACGAGCGAGTACCCGTTCGAGTGAAGTCCGGAGGCGGCCATGGCGATGACCGCGTCACCCGTGCGGATGCGATCCGCGCCGAGCAGCCGGTCGGCCTCCACGACGCCCGTACCGGCGCCGGCGACGTCGAAGTCGTCCGGGCCCAGCAGACCGGGGTGTTCGGCGGTCTCGCCGCCGACCAGGGCGCAGCCGGCCAGCACACAGCCCTCGGCGATGCCCTTGACGATGGCCGCGACACGCTCGGGGTGCACCTTGCCGACGCAGATGTAGTCGGTCATGAAGAGCGGCTCCGCGCCGCACACCACGATGTCGTCCATGACCATCGCGACCAGGTCGTGGCCGATCGTGTCGTAGACGCCGAGACGGCGGGCGATGTCGACCTTCGTGCCGACGCCGTCCGTGGCGGAGGCGAGCAGGGGGCGCTCGAACCGCTTGAGGGCGGAGGCGTCGAAGAGCCCGGCGAAACCGCCGAGGCCGCCGAGGACCTCGGGGCGCTGGGTCTTCTTCACCCACTCCTTCATGAGTTCTACGGCGCGGTCGCCCGCGTCGATGTCGACGCCGGCGGACGCATAGCTGGCACCAGTGGTCTCAGACATTGCCTGGGATCTTTCGGGTTGGTTCGGATTTTCTGGGAGGACACCCCCAGACCCCCTGAGGCTTCTACGGGCGACGGATCGCGTCGGCCGCGGCCGTGGCGGCCGGACCGGCCGCCAGCTCGGTCTCCAGGAGCTGCTTGCCGAGCAGCTCGGGGTCCGGGAGGTCCATCGGGTACTCGCCGTCGAAGCAGGCGCGGCACAGGTTCGGCTTGGCGATGGTGGTCGCCTCGATCATGCCGTCGAGCGAGATGTACGACAGGGAGTCGGCGCCGAGCGAGGTGCCGATCTCGTCGATGGTCATGCCGTTGGCGATGAGTTCCGCGCGGGTGGCGAAGTCGATGCCGAAGAAGCAGGGCCACTTCACGGGCGGCGAGGAGATCCGGATGTGGACCTCGGCTGCCCCGGCCTCGCGGAGCATGCGCACCAGCGCCCGCTGGGTGTTACCGCGCACGATCGAGTCGTCGACGACGACCAGGCGCTTGCCCTTGATGACTTCCTTCAGCGGGTTCAGCTTCAGGCGGATGCCGAGCTGCCGGATGGTCTGCGAGGGCTGGATGAACGTACGGCCGACGTAGGCGTTCTTCACCAGGCCGGCGCCGAACGGGATGCCCGAGGCCTCCGCGTAGCCGATCGCGGCCGGGGTGCCGGACTCCGGAGTCGCTATGACCAGATCGGCGTCGACGGGAGCTTCTTTGGCGAGTTTCCGGCCCATCTCCACACGGGAGAGGTACACGTTCCGGCCGGCGATGTCGGTGTCGGGGCGGGCCAGATAGACGTACTCGAAGATGCAGCCCTTGGGCTTCGCTTCCGCGAATCGGGAGGTGCGCAGGCCGTTCTCGTCGATGGCGACGAACTCGCCCGGCTCGATCTCGCGGACGTACGCGGCGCCGCAGATGTCGAGGGCGGCGGACTCGGAGGCGACGACCCAGCCGCGCTCCAGGCGGCCGAGGACCATCGGGCGGATGCCCTGCGGGTCACGGGCCGCGTAGAGGGTGTGCTCGTCCATGAAGACGAGCGAGAAGGCGCCCTTGACCTGCGGGAGGACCGCGTGGGCGGCCTCCTCGATGGTCAGCGGCTTGCCGTCCTCGTTGACCTGGGCCGCGAGGAGCGCGGTGAGCAGGTCGGTGTCGTTGGTGGCCGCGACGCGGGGCGTACGGCCTTCCTGCTTGGGGAGGTCGGCGACCATCTCCGCGAGCTGCGCGGTGTTGACCAGGTTGCCGTTGTGGCCGAGCGCGATGGATCCGTGCGCGGTGGCGCGGAACGTCGGCTGGGCGTTCTCCCACACGGAGGCGCCGGTGGTCGAGTAGCGGGCGTGACCGACCGCGATATGACCCTGGAGCGAACCGAGCGAGGTCTCGTCGAAGACCTGGGAGACCAGGCCCATGTCCTTGAAGACGAGGATCTGCGAGCCGTTGCTGACCGCGATTCCCGCGGATTCCTGGCCTCGATGCTGGAGGGCGTAGAGCCCGAAGTAAGTGAGCTTGGCGACCTCTTCACCGGGAGCCCAGACTCCGAAGACGCCACAAGCGTCCTGGGGTCCTTTCTCGCCGGGGAGCAGATCATGACTGAGTCGACCGTCACCACGTGGCACGGGACCGAGTGTAGGCGAGATCGACCACTGGTCCGAATTCGCGATACGCGCCTGTAATGGATCACTCCCCGACGACACCGCCCTCACCAGCGAAAACGCGGAAAGCGGCGCTACGGCGACCCCGCCGCCCGCCCTACGAGGTGAGCCGTCGCACATCCTGCCGCGCCCCGATCGGCCCCGAACCCGCCTCAGGACATGATCGGCAACAGCCTCCCGAGGTCGGCCCGCTCCCCGCTCGCCCTGACCTTCGCCTCCTCTACGGCGTCCTTCCACGAGGTCCGTCCGGTCGCGAGCCGGATCCAGGTCAGCGGGTCGGTCTCCACGACGTTGGGCGGGGTGCCGCGGGTGTGCCGGGGTCCCTCGACGCACTGCACGACGGCGTACGGCGGGATCCGCACCTCCGTGGAACCGCCGGGCGCCTTCACCGCCAGCGCGTCGGCCAGCAGCCGGGTGCAGGCGGCGAGGGCCTGGCGGTCGTAGGGGACGGCGAGGCCGGGGACGGCGGCGTTCAGGTCGTCGGTGTGGACGCAGAGCTCGACGGTGCGGGTGACGAGGTAGTCGGCCAGGGGCATCGCCCCGACGTTCGTTTCGAGCAGCCGGGTGCCGGGGTGGGCGTCGAGCTGGGCGGTGAGGGCCTGCTCGATGCCGGCGAGGTAGGCGTCGGGGTCGGGGTTCCGCTCGGCGAACCGGTGGGCCACGGCGGCCAGGGCGTCGGC
>NZ_JAWOAI010000183.1:0-17506 GCF_033194735.1 Streptomyces sp. W16 | reverse complement strand
GAGTGCGGTGTTCAGTCCTTTCACGGGAGCAGCGTGTTCAGGTCGGGGGTCTTCTTGAAGAGGCCGTCGGTCTCGCTCAGCTTCTACCACCCGCGCCCGGGCCGCCGTGGAGGTCGCCATCACCGCCGCGATCACCGCCGCCGGGGCGGGCCACACCGCGGACGTCGTCGACACGGTCGGCACGGACGTCCCCGACAAGGAGAACCGGGTCTACCGCAAACCCGCCGGTGTGGTCACCGTCATCAGCCCGTGGAACTTCCCGATGTACCTGTCCAACCGATCCGTCGCCCCGGCGTTGGCCCTGGGCAACGCCGTCGTCCTCAAACCGGCCGAGGACTCGCCCGTAACCGGCGGCCTGCTGCTCGCCAAGGTGTACGAGGAGGCGGGACTGCCCCCGGGCCTGCTCAGCGTCGTCGTCGGCCGGGGCCGGGACATCGGCGACCACCTGGTGCAGCACGAGATCCCCCGGGTCGTCTCGTTCACCGGATCCACTCCGGTCGGCCGGGGCATCGCCGCCAAGGCGGGCCTGAAGAAGCTCGCACTGGAGCTGGGCGGCAACGGCCCCCTGGTCGTCCTGGACGACGCCGACCTCCAACGGGCCGCCGAATGCGCCGTGTTCGGCAGCTACTACCACCAGGGCCAGATCTGCATGGCGACGAACCGGGTCGTCGTCGACACCTCGGTCTACGACGAGTTCGTGGACCGCTTCGTCGAACTCACCCGGCTGCTGCACACCGGCGACCCCCGTGCGTCGGCTACCCAGATCGGCCCCGTCATCAACGACAAGCAACTGAACGGCATCCGGGACAAGATCTCCCGCGCGGTGGCCGACGGAGCGAAACTGCTGCTCTCCGGCGAACCGACCGGCCCGGCCGGCCGCGTCCTGGCACCCCACGTACTGCTCGGCGACAACCACGTGACCACGGCCGCCGAGGAGGTCTTCGGCCCGGTCGCCACCCTCGTCCGCGCCGACGGTGAGGAGGACGCGCTGCGGATCGCCAACGACACCCAGTACGGCCTCTCCAGCGGCGTCTTCACCCGCGACGTGGAACGCGGCCTGCGCTTCGCCCAGCAGGTGGAGGCGGGAATGACCCACATCAACGACACGACCGTCCACGACGACGTCCACGCCGCGTTCGGGGGCGAGAAGGCGTCCGGTATCGGCCGCTTCGGCGGCAGGTGGGTCGCCGACGACTTCACCACACACCACTGGATCAGCATCCAGCACAAGCCGCGTCCGCTGGTGTTCTGAGGTCCATGAGCGTTCTGAGGTGCGTGGGCGTTCTGAGGTGGATCGATGTTCTGAAAGAGCCCCTCACCCCGGCGTCGAGCGACGCATCAGGCAGCTCGCGGCGGTAAGTTCCGACGGTGGAGCCGGAGCCGGATCGCCTCGCGCTCCCCCTCGGTCAGGCCGCCCCAGAATCCGTACTGCTCCCCGCTGTTGAGGGCCGTACGGGCACAGACCTCCCTGACGGCGCAGGCCGCGCAGATGGTCCGAGCCTTCTCCTCCCGGACCTGTCTCGCCCGGCCCCGCTCACCCGCGGGCGAGAAGAAGAGCGAGGTGTCCATGCCCCGGCAGAGGGCGTAGCGCTGCCAGTCCCAGTGGTCGACGAGCGGGCGGTATCGAGGAATCACGCTGCTTGCTCCTTCCTTCCGGACCTGGCGGTCACGGCCCGGGGGCCGGGTGCGGGGTCGCGGAGACGGCACGGACCTCGTCCGGAGTCAGATAGCCCCCGGTCCCCTCCATGTCGCGGATCGTGGTCGGCCGGCGGGCGAGGAATCCCGTACGGACGAAGTCGTCGCCCGCGACCGCGTGCAGAACCCAGTTGGTCACGACCCGGGTCCTGGCCACGAGCGTGGGCAGCGCCAGGAGGTGGTAGCCGCGCGCCACCACCTGCGCGGCGAACCCGCTGAGCGGAATGCCGAGCGGCCGGGACACCGACCCGAAGCCGCCCAGGTCCACGACCAGGCCCAGATCGCGGTGCCGGTACGGACGCAGCCGCTGTCCGCGTACCCGCGCGGCGACGTTGGTACCCGCTGTCCTGCCCTGGCGCAGCGCGTGCTGTGCGGTGGGCGGGCAGATCGCGTCCCCGCCGGTGACCAGGTCGGGCACGGCGGCGGCGTCACCGACGGCGAACACTCCGTCAAGTCCCGGCACGGTCAGCTCAGTTGTGACGGCGAGCCGTCCGCGTACGGTCTGCGCCTCCATGGAGGCGATCAACGGGCTCGGCGCGATCCCCGCGGTCCACAACAAGGTGTGAGTGGGCATCCGCCGCCCGTCGGTGAGGACGACTTCGCCGGGCCCGGCCGAGGCGACGCTCACACCGAGGGTGACCTCGATCCCGCGGCATCGCAGCAACTTCAGTGCCTTGTCGCCGAGTTGGTCGCCCAGCTCCGGCATCAGTCGCGGAGCGACGTCGACGAGGTGCCACTCGATCAGCTCCGGGCGCAGCGCCGGGTAGCGGCGTGCGGCGGCGAGGGTGAGCCGTTGCAGATAGGCGGCGGTCTCGGTACCGGCGTAGCCACCGCCCACGACGACGAAGCGCAACCGGGCCGCCCGCTCAAGCGGGTCATCGGTGGCGTCGGCCAGGTCGAGTTGGGAGATGACGTGGTCGCGCATGGCGACCGCCTCCGCGAGGTTCTTCATGCCGTGGGCGTGCTCGGGCACACCCGGGATGTCGAACGAGCGGGTCACGCTGCCGCTGGCCAGCACCACGAGGTCGTAGCGCTCCCGCACCACCTCGTCGGTGATCAGCCGCACCACGCACACCTTGGCCGCGGGGTCGACACCGGGCGCGGCGCCGGGCACGATCCGGGTGCGGCGGAGCACTCTGCGCAGCGAGACGGCGATCGACTGCGGGGTCAGCACGCCCGCCGCCACCTGTGGCAGCAGAGGCAGATAGAGCTCGTAGCCGAGCGGCGCCACCAGGGCGAGCTCTGCTTCTCCGGGTTTGAGAAGCCTTTCCAGGCGGCGCGCGCAGGCAATACCCGCGAAGCCACCGCCGACGATCAGGATGCGGGGCCGAGTCACGATGTCGTCCTCCCAGGCCGATAGGGGCTGGTCCGATTCGTCACCATCGTGATCCGCCGACGGCGGCCCTGACTTCAGTCGGACGACTGACGGGCGGATGAGGGGCGGCTGACGGGCCCCGGTCACGTCCCTCCGGGACAGTCGGCCGACTGAAGTCACACCGCCCTCACCACACCTACCTTCGGTTCGAAGTCGGCGCGTCCGACAAGGGCGAAGGAGACAGGCCATGAGACCTGGACGCGGAACACCTCCGATGACAGTTGCCGTCACCTCCTCAATGGAGATGGCCGCAGCCCCTGTCACGGCCGCTCTGCGGGCCCAGTCCCGCCTGCGGGTGCTCGGCCGGGAGCAGGCGGCCCGGGCGGAGGCGATGCTGGTAGTGGCTCACGAACTCGACGAACAGACACTCAAAGTGATGCACGACGCGGACCGTCCGCCACGAGGAAGCGGACCGCAGGTGGTCCTCGTCGCCGAGCGGTTCGGAACCGAGCGGCAACTGCTGCGGGCGGTCGACCACGGACTGGTCTGCGTACTGCCACGTTCACGCGCCGGGCTCGACCGCATCGTCCTCGCCCTGCTGCGTACGCGTGACGGCCGAACGGATCTCGATCCACCCGAGTCGATGGTCCGAGCGCTACGAGCCGACCTGCGCGCACTGCGCAACCGGTCCACGGCGGGCCTGTCCGGCCTCGCCCTGGACGCGGGCGAGGCCGAGATGCTGCGGCTGCTCGCCGACGGGCTCAGCTCCGAGGACATCGCCCTGGCCCTGAACTGCCCCGAGCGGAAGGTCCAGCACGTGATCCACCGGTCCTGCACCCGCCTGAGCCTGGGCCATCGCACATGGGCCGCCCGGGCCGCGTAGCGGTGACGCGGACAGCCCACCGAGGTCCGAACCGCCGCTACGATCACCGGCCATGGACTGGCTGGAGCGCACCACGAAGCTGAGGCAGTGGACGCGAAACGGAACACGCGCACCGCACAAGCCGCTCCTTCTCCTGTACGCCCTCGGCCGGTTCCAGGAGGACGCCGACAGCGAGCTGCGGTACAGCGCGGTGGAGGAGGACCTGCAACGCCTGCTGACCGAGTACGGGCCGCCCAACAAGACGTCGCCCGCTTGCCCTCCGCGCGCGTGATCGGCCAGCGTCGGTTCCAAATCCGTAAGTCAGCTGTGCAGCCAGCAGCAGTCGCAGCCAGAGGCACCTCTTCCCGAAAACGGCGGAAGATTCACTGACGCCCGGTCAGGGCAACACGTAAGGGCAGGTCAGAGGTATGACAGGCATGGCCCCGACAGGCGCCTTCTAAGCGCCTGCTCTGTCCGGGGGACCAGGTTCCCTCCTTGGTGCGGTCGGGTGCGCGTCAGCGGTCCTCCACGATGAAGCAGGCCCGTTCGTAGAGCTCGTCGAACGTGATGACCTCGACGTCTTGGATAGATCGTCTGTACTGCTCGAAGGAGGTGATCTTCTCCGGGTTCGCCGCGCCCTGGTGGGTGAACTCGCGGAGGCTTCCGATCACCAGCACCTGTCGCGGGCGGGCGGTGGAGATCTCGATGTCGGTGGGAGCGCCGTCGTCCCGGTAGAGCCTGTGCAGTGCGCCGGTGACCAGCCGCAGGGCCTTATGGGCGGTCTTCTGCACCTGCGCCACGGCGCCCACGACGTCCTTTGATACCTGGTAGACGTCCGGAGGCCGATACGGCGCGTTGGCCAGTAGAGGTGTCAAGTGAGTCTTGATCTCGCAGAGCAGCAGGCTGCTGATGAAGCCCTTGGAACGCATGACAGCGTCACTACGCTTCCCCGCTCCGGTAAAGATGTTGGCGCCAGTCGTGATGCGCTCCAGCTTTCCGTCGTCGAGGGGTTCACAGGCGACAAGGTTGAGACCGTACCCGAAGATCCACGGATTCTCCTCGAAGAAGCCCTGCCAGACCGCTTCCGGCCCTGCCGCCCGGCCACGCTCCTGCTCGAAGAACTCTGGGTCGGTCAACAGGCTCTTGAACCGCTGGAGTTGTGACTTGCGGTTGCTGACTCGCCGAATGTCTTCTTCAGTGAGGGCGCCGCCGATGGCGGTCCTGACTGCTTCGAGGAGCGTCGTCCGGTCTTGGCCGGCAAGCAGCCGAGCCAACTCGGCCTCGCCGTCGACGGCTGGCCGTCGTCTGCCACCAGGGATGTTGTCCAGCCCAACGCAGTTCTGGATGAAACAGATGACCTTCCAGAAGTTCTCGTGGACGCCATTGGTGTCGACGAGCGCCTTGATGATCTGGGTGGATTCGGTCCCGGGTATGGCCTCCATAGCCACTGTCCTCGCGGCTTTGGTCTTGTCTTTCTTCCACAGTTTGATTCTTGGAGAGAGGGCGCCATCCCTGTTGATGAGGGTGACGTTGCACAGAGTTGCGACCAATGGCCGGTCATCGAGGAGAAAATCAGTGATCATCCGGTCCGTGCGGGTGTCGTAGAAATAGGAGAACCCACGGCCGCGGATCTCAAGGTCGGCGAAGTCCTGCCGTCCAACATCGAACTCTGTGAGCGGGAAGTCGATTCGGAAGCGTCGAGCCCCCGAGGGATCGAGCTCAGGCTCGGCGGTCTGGTTCCTCCAGTCCGGCGGGACGGCCAGGAGCGGCTCGATGTCACCATCGACCACGAGGGACTGAACGTCTTCGCGCTGGAGCCGGGTGAGAACGGATCTCAGTCGCTGCCAGATCGCGTCGGTGACCGCTTCCGTGAACTCGGGCAGAAGCGTGCGATCCACCGTAAGGACGGCCTCGTATGTGGCGGCCGTCCAACCGTCGCCGGGCATGGGGTGGTAGACGCAGCCGTCGCCTCGCAGCGTGAGGACAGCCGAGCGGAGCAGGTCGCGGGCAACCTCCTCGCCGTCGCGGTCAAGGAGTCTGTAGGTCTGGCCCAGAACGAGGTCGAGTTTGCCAGTGTCGTCGTCATCGACAGGCAATGAGACCAGTGGGCCGGTGGCCTGCGTGGGGACCGGCGTGTAGAGCGGCCGACCCGACAGGAAATCGAAGGGGCGGAGAGTCCAACCGTCCGGCCCTAGGAAGCGGTTCAGCTCCTCAACGCGTTGGGATGACTGGTCGACGTCGGGCTGTACTTCTGGATGAACGAGCCGTGTCAGAAAGGAGAGAAGCACCTCATCGGGGCCATCGACAAGTCGGAAGCGCTGGTCCTCGAAGAGCCAGTCGTCGTCCCAGTCCAATGGGTTGGTGAACCGGTGCTGGACGATGTCGCCGCGCGCTGTCGTAAACCGGGGATCCGTAGACGCCAACCTGTCCAGGTCGTACAAGCCGACCAGAAAGTCGATCTCGTCAAGCCGTCCCCACCAGGGGCCGCCCTCGCCGCGCAGGTAGTCAAAGATGTCGCGTCGCGTCAGCGCCGTGATCCTCTGCGCCCTGTGCGGTGCCGGGGAGGCGTCGGACTCAGTCATGCGCCCAGGATGTACGTGCGTCGGCCCACCAGGCGGGCCATTGGGACTCTTGGGCCTCTTGACTTCGGCGGGTGCCGTCGTTCGCTGGCACTGACGTGGCGAGGTCGGTCCGCCATGCGAGTCCTTGGCAGTTCCCGAGGACGCTGACGGCGACGTGTCCTCCAGCCCAAAGGGGACTTGGACTCGGGACCGGCGCCCCGTCGGCTTAGGGCTGATGTCAACCCCAGACCTCCGTGGGGGCACACCACGCTGATTTGGTCGGCGCGAGTCGCACCGCCCCCGGATTTTGTCAAGTCCGTTCGAGGTGATGGCCGTTGCAGCATAGCTTCGAGGAGCAGGTCTCAACTGGTTCGAAGGGCAGGCACCGTGAAGAGCAAGGACAGGACGCGAGGTGCAAGCGGCAAGCCGTCCGAACCGGTACGCCGGGAGGTATGGGTGCGCAGTGGGGGCAGGTGCGCACTCTGTAACGCCTACCTGTTGGAGGGGTGGATGTCGGGGCGGACGCTGAATCTGGGCGAGCTGGCTCACATCGTCGGCCGCGGCAACAACACCCGCTCTCCACGCGGCGAGCACCCCCTAGACCGCGCGCAGAGGGAGAACCCCGACAATCTCATGCTGTTGTGCGCCGATCAGCACGACGAGGTCGATGCCGCAAGCGTGCTGGATCTGTTCACGGTGGAGAAGCTGCGCCGGATCAAGCAGGAACACGAGGACCGGATCCGGCACGTGACGGGGCTTGGCTCGGACCGCGCAACCACGGTGGTGCGGATGGTGGGTTCGGTCCACGGCAATCAGGTGGAGTTGTCGCGGCAGACCGCTGCGGCTGCGCTCATCGCCGGGAACCGATATCCGCTGTTCCTGGAGTCCTACGCGCGCCATGGCCTCGAAATCGACCTACGTGGTGTGCCGGGAGAATCTTTGGCCGTCCCGTGCGCCGCGTCGCGGGCCGCTGACAGCCGTGCTTACTACGGCATCGCAACCCAGTTGGTCGACGATGTGATCGAGCGGCAGCTACGACCCGGCATCATGCGGGATGCCGTGCGGCATGTGAGCGTGTTCGGCTTCGCACGCCTACCACTGCTGGTGCATCTGGGTTCCCGGCTGGACGACACGGTGCCCACAGACATCTACCAGCGGCACCGTGAGGACGAGTCCTGGGTGTGGCGCGAAGAGGATGGCCTGGCCCCAAGTTTCGCCGCGCGGGTCGATCACGATGTGCCCGCCGGGAGTGACGCCGTCGTGGTCATCAACGTGTCGGGGGCTATCGGGGTACAGGAAGTACCGGTCTCGCTGAGGGGAATGCGTCGCTGGGAGATTCGTCCGGTTGGGGCGCCGACAGGCCCGGACATCATGCGTGCTCGTGGGTGCCTGGAGCGTTTCACAGGCGCGCTTCGGGGCTTCTTCGCCGAACTGGAGGCAGAGGCGAAGACGTTGGAGCGACTTCATGTGCTGCCCGCGCTGCCGATGTCCGCCGCGGTCGTACTGGGCCGTGTCCATCACCCGCAGGTTCACCCTCAGTTGGTGGTCTACGAACGGCTGACCGGACGCTACGTACCGACGCTTGAGATCGGCGGAGGCAGCGGGGCAGGCGTGCGGACAGTGGCCGGCTCGGCGGGCGGGTCTTCGGAGTGCGCGGTGTAGGGGACGAAGTGCTGAGCCGGCTGGGTTCCGGTGTGGGGCAGAGCGCACAGGTGAGTCCCGGAAACCGGGTGGTGCATCTGCGTGCCGAGGAGGGAGATGAGGCTCGCGGTGATGCCGACGAGGTCGGCGGCAGATCCATGGAAAGTGGGCACGGAGCAGCCACGCGTGGGTCTGATCTCCTCGCCTGCCTGTGGTTCGCTCCACAGCGAGTAGTAGGGCTCCAGGGTGGGGTTGGCCAGGACGTGCTTGCCGGTGGTGTGGTCGATGAGCGCCGGGCCGTGGCTGGTGTCGGGGGCTGAGACCGAGAGGATGCCGTGACTGGCCGTGGTGACGTCGGTGGTCATCTGAGCGAGCACTGCTCTACGGCCGGGGATGCGTGCCAGGAGGTCGAGGAAGCGTCCGGCGGTGATGCTGACGGTGGCGTCGATGACGACGTCTGCCTGGTGGGCCGCGTCAAGCAGTTCGGGTGAGGGTGGCGATGGGCAGATGTCGACGGTGAGGTCGTCGCGCAGGCTGAGCAGGCGTTTGGCCAGGGCCACCGCTTTGTTCTCACCGATATCGGCCTCGGTGTAGTTCTGTCTCACGAGCAATCCTCCGGTGACGGGGGTGCCGGGGTCGCTGAGGCTGATACGGGCAGCTCCTGCGCGGGCGATCAGCTCTGCGGCCCAGGAACCGATACCGCCGCAGCCCCAGAGGTGAACGTGGGTGTTGCAGAAGGCGTTGACGGGTCGTTGGACGTCACGGCGAGTGGTCACGGCTTCCCGTTCGTCGGAGAGGTAACACCATTCGATGATGCTGTCGCGTACGTCAGCGGGCAGTACGGACGAACCCTGTGCGATGCGGGGTACGCGACGCAGGGCATCACTGACTGAGGCGGGCAGGCGGCCAGCCAGGAGGAAGCGGGGTTCTGCCGGGAGACGGGGGTGGGGTACGGCGAGGACGAAGTACTGACTGGTTCCCTGGGGGTTGCGGCGGGCTGCGTAGATCAGGGCCGTGAGGAAGGCGGATGAGGGGCGTCGGGGCTGGTGGGGGGTTCTTGGTTCACTGAGCGTGGGGTTGTCGATGCGGTCGAGGAGAGCGGCGAGGGTGTGGCCGGCCGCCAGCGGCAGATGGCGGCTGAGGGGTAGTACGGGCAGGCGCTGACTCTGCTCGTTGGCCTGCCGGTTGGACAGGTCAAGTCGCTGACCGGAGCGTGGGGTGAGCCAGGCGATGTGCGCGATGCGGTGCTCCTCCGGTTCCCGGGCGACGATGGTGGGTGTGCCGTCAGTGCGGTGGAGAATTCCCCCGACGGCGTGGTAGAGGGCGGTGGTGCCGTCGAATCGATTGGAAGCAGCGTCGGTGAGCCACTGCCACAGTCGATTCAGGACGGCGGGGATGCCTCCTTCGGGATTCCACTCTCGGTCGGCATCGAGGTAGATGCACAGACGCATTCCCTCCAGTACATGCGGGGTGCTGGCGAAGCGGGTGTGCGGGGTGAGTACCTGCGGAGGCACCCGCTCGGTGGGCGGGAGGCCGAGGACGAACTCCTCGGCCTCGCCCAGAGCGAGACCGCCCTCGACATGCGGGATGCTGGCCGTGAACAGGCGGATGGGGACCAGAACCGTGCCGCTGGGCAGGATCTGGGGGTCACCCAGGACCCGGAGGTCTGCTCGGTGCTGGGCGGCAAGCGCTTTGAGGTCGGACAGCAGGTCCTGCTGCCACCGATTCGCCTTGGGAGCGGGGGGCTTTCGCTTGGTCATCCGGCACGTCCAGTCCGGGTAGGGGTGATCAGGGGCGGCACCGGGAACTTGGGACCGGCCGCCGGCGTGGTGGACGAGGAGGACGTCTTTGGCGGCTCGGGGAAGCGGCTGCCGAACAGATCCCGCCACAGGCGCACGCTGGTGGCGGAGTCCGTCTCGTCGTAGGCGGCGCGGATCTCCCGTGCGTGGGTGTTGATCCGGTCGCGGAAGTAGGCGTAAGTGGCCTGGTTCCAGCGGTGGTCGAAGGTGAGGCCCGATTGGGACGGGTCAGGGATGGAGGGCTTGTAGGGGCGGGCCTGCAGCCACTGGTCGAGGTCTTCGACGATGGTGAGGAGCGCGGTGGGCACGTTGGCGTAGCAGCCCGGCTCAAGCAGGGCGGTGGACTGGGTGACGCGTTCACCGAGGAGTGTGGTGAGGATGATGGAGCGGGTCCCGGTGAAGGAGTTCCTGTGGTCACGCAGGTACTTCATCAGGCGGATGACCTTGCGGAGGTTGCCGCCTGCGATGTCGTCCTTCTCCTTCATCCAAGCCGTGAACCCTGCGGGGTTGGTCGGCTCGAACCGGTTCTCGTCACGGTTGACGATGACTTCGCGGCCGTCGGCGAGGTGCAGGTAGGGGACGATGTCGACGTGCATGGAGTTGGCATAGGTCAGCTGCACGCATCGGCATTTGCGAGTGTGCGGCATGTCCTTATAGGTGCTGTGCCGGTGAAGCGCGGCGTAGATCTTGTCGATGTAGGTTGCGGGGTTACCCGCCCAGTCCAGGACTTCCTGGAGGTGGAGCATGAAGTCGGCGTCGAACTCCTTGTCCCCGACCGGGTTGATGATGGTGCGCTGTGCCCACGACCCCTGCGGCTTCTTGCCGAGGATGAGCGGTCCAAGTTCCGGGTCGCCCTTGAGCGCCTGGTAGATGGCCTCCACCCGGCAAGCAAGGAGATCGAGCTTGGCCTGGCTGAGGTTGACGACGTCCCGCAGGAACGTGGTGAAACAGTTGACGTGCTGCATGGGGGCCTCTTCGTTTGACGGCGTGGAGAATCGCCCTGTCCTCTGTACGACTGCGTGCATGCCGTACGGGTCGGGGAGTACTGCGCGGCCCTCGGGCATGGGCAGCGCGCAGGCCACGTGCCGGCTGGCCGGTCCGCCGCGACGGGCACACGAGAGAGGTGTGCGACGGGGCTGTCCGCGCAGGGCAGAGGTGACGGGGTGGCCGCGTATCCAAGAAGGTGCGGGAGAACACGGCAGACGGCGAGTACATCTGGCGTTGCTGACGCCTTGAACCCCGAGCGACGTGATCAGAGACCGACTGGCCGCTGTGCTCGACTGGTTGGAGCGGCGTCTGTACGGCAGACCAAGTGTGCAGTGGTGCCGTCCGGCCAGTGCTGCGGTCCGTCGTCACGGCCCGGCATGCAATGCGCGGTACGACCCTGGTCAGGTGGTCACCTGCCTGGCAAAACGCCGGGCGGGTACACATTGTCCCCAAAGAGCTTGCCTGCCCTCTGGCGTGACAATCACAGCACACACAGCGACCGCCACGCAAGGCATTCTTTGGTGGTCAGTTTCGCTGACATCGCTTCACTGAGCGTCTACCCAGGGCGAGTCGGGCCGACAGCGACCACGTGCGAAGGTCCGGAGCGCCTGAACTCTATTGCGGGGGGCCTGAGATGATGCCCAGGTTCATCAAGCGATAGGTCATGGCGATCTCGCTGAGCGCGAATGTGCGCCCCAACTGGGTCACCAGCTCTCCAACGGTCCGGAAGGAGGTCTGGTACACCGAGGACCGGACCAACGCCTCCGGAGCGAGCAGAGCCGCAGCAAAGCGATTGGCCTCGATCTCTTCGCGGTCGGTCGCCATACTCGACACCGTATTGCGGTAGTTCACCCGTGTATCCGTGTCAAGGATCAAGGGGCGGCCACGGTGCATCCGCAGGTGCCCGAGTTCATGTGCCACGGTGAATCGCTGCCTCAAGGGCGAATGGGTACGGTTCACACCGATCACACACCGGCCGTCCCGCCGCAGCAGCATGCCTGAGACATCGTCATCCAAGTCCCGCAGCACAACCTGAACATCAAGGCTCCCCGCCAGCACAAACGGGTCGATCGGAGCGGTGTTGATCTGGAACTCCTGCAGCAGAGCCCGCGCGGCGGTGTCAGCCCTGGCCATGAGCATCTTTCAGATTCTCGGAGTCGGACCATACCGAAGCGACATCGGCCGCGTACTGAGCCGGAAGGCCAGCGGCCTCCTCCGGCAGAAGCTGCGGAAGCAGTTCGGCTGGTTGCACGTGCAGCGCCGCCGCGATACGGACGAGACGGTAGAGCGGGGGCGCCTGCGTCCCGCTCTCGATGTTCGTGATCGACCCCCGCGACAGCCCGGCCTGGCGCCCGAGCAGTTCCTGCGTCAGCCGCGCCCTGATTCTGGCCTCCCTGATCCGCCGACCCACAACGGCGTTGAATGCCTTCTCCTCCACGCTGCCCCCAAGCAGTGCCAGCCTCACTGACAACCTACTTGCCCAGCCGCGGCGCTACCAGGCCCGGGGCGAACGCGTGATCGATCATCTGTACCTCGCCACATCACCACACGGCTCACAATTCATTGCACGCGCCTCTCTGAGGCTGGAAGGTGCAAGCGCTGGAGACCACTCCACTGTCCGCTCGCTTCAGCGTGGCGGACCCCGGCACCGGGCGGGAGTGCGGGGTCGACATCCTCAAAGAGATCTTCTGGCGGCCGGTCGCCCAGAGTCCGTACGGGCCTGTCCTCGCCGAGGACCACGTGATCGGGACCAAGGTCCGCGCCCCCGCCGACCGCGGGACACCCCGCGATCCGATCGACGTGTTCGCTGCCTCCCAGCGCTGGACGAATACCGAGCTCGAGGAGTTCAGCCGGCGCCACGCCCGCGGCCGCTTCGAGCGCGAGGGCCTCCAGGCGAACCTCACCGGCGCCGAGTGGACCGACGACGAAGCCTTCACCGCCAGAGACGCCACTCAGCCCTGGGCTACCGCACCCCCATCGAGTACGAACTACTCTCCGAGAACGACACCACCCCGGCTGCCGGTTAGCCACCGAGCCTGGAGCCCAATTGGTGGGGCAGGTCAAGATGTCACCCGATCGTGCGTCAGACCCCAGCCAACTTCCGCCGACTTCCCTGCGCAGGCCGTCACAGTGAGTGTTGACTGAACGGCTACATGGAACCGTGTACGCCGGGAGGATCGGTTGGAACCGAGGAGTGCCGCGCAGGTAGGGAAGGGCTTCCCCTACACCGCACGTACGACTTGCTACATCGAGGTCCACGAGGACGGAACAGTGACGCACGGGCACGACCGCGCCGCGTACGAGCGAGCCGTTGCCGGCAAGTCCCGCCTGTTCGCGGTCTGGCCTGGCGAGTGGTCGAGCCACTTGTTCGTGATCGACGACCTGGACGAGTACGCGAAGGCCCACGGGATCAAGCACGACGAGGAGCGCACCGGTCTCAAAGAGCACGTCCACGATGTCCGGTGGGAGCCGGACCCCTACGCCAACGACAGCCCTCGAAGCCCTTACATCAGCGTCGACGTCACGTTGGACTGCGGCTGTGAGGTCCACGACCGACGTGCCTTCGCCGCTCAGATGAGGGAACAGCGTGGATGGGACATGGCCACCAGCGGCGGCTGGAGCATCAGTGGTGCGCCGGGGGCAAGGAAGACGTACTCCCTGCGTGTTCGCCGCAAGAGCCTCACGAGCTGACCCCAGCGGGCCGCCACCGAGTCCGCACAGCAAAACGGGTGGCACAGCGTGTGCTGTGCGACCCATTTTCGTTCCTCACGCCCAGGCGAGGTTGTCTGGGATGTACTCGGAAACCAGACCGAGCAGCGCATCGACGGCCGCACGCCCCTTGCCGCCCGCCTCTGGCATGAAGTGGGCGTAGCAGTCGAGGGTGATGGTCGGGCTGGAGTGGCCGAGCCATCGGGCCAGCGTGACGACGGACTCGCCTGCTTCGAGGATGACCGAGGCGAAGGTGTGCGGGAGCACGTGAAATCCGTCCTTGCGAGACGCCTTCCAGCGCTTTCCCTTCTCCCGCATGGGGATGACCCCCGCCGCGGCAAGGGCGGGCTTCCAGACCTCGTCGTTGAAGATGTTGGCGCGCAGCGCGTTGCCACCCTTGTCATCGTGTTGAGACACCCGTGCACGAAGAGCAGCGAGGTCTTCCCGCTCCGTTAGTAGATCGACCACCTCATCGTTCACGACGAGTTTCAGTGCCTTATCGGCCCCGCCGTCGGCCAGGTCGAAGAGTCGCGTGAGGGCATTCGCCGTGAGGCAGGAGTGGACCCTGGTGATGGCGACGCACGCCGTCGCGTGTCCGTCGTCGGAGAACTGGTACTCATGAGGCCCCCGTGGCACATCGGCGGCAAGCAGGTCGAGGAGAGTCTGGGCCTGAGCTGGCGTTCCTCGTGGGAACCTCAGGGCGCCTTCTGTCGGGCGGCTTCGGCTTCCAGCTCCGCCAGCCGCTCCGCGGCGAAGCGGACACCTGCGTCCTGTGCCTGGCGCAGGGCTCGTTCCGCGCCCGCGGTGTCGCCGCGTTGTCGGCGGAGGGCGGCGAGAGTCAAGAGGAGATGCGGGTCCCCCTGGCGGATGGCTGGGATCAGGAGCTGTTCAGCCGCCTCGCTCTCTCCGCGGGCGGCGCGGGCGCGCGCAAGGGCTTCGATGAGAGTCACGGAACGAGCGGCCAGTTCCTCAGCTTGACGTGTTCTTCCTGTCGTCTCCAGGATGCGGACGAGATCCGCCTCCGCGCTCGGGTCCCCCTCCTGCAGTATGCGCCGATAGAGCCGCTCCGCTCGTTTGAGGTCGCCTTGCTCCTCCCACAGTCTGGCAAGCTCTGGCAAGGCGTGGCCCACGCCGAGGTTGTAAGCCCTCCAGAGCAGGCCAGCGGCCGATCGGTAGCCACCCTTGCTACGACGGATCATGCCCAGACCGCGCAGAGCATTCGTCTCGCCCATGGAGACGGCAATCTCGCAGAAGTGTTCGGCGCGGGCCGTGTCCCCCTCCTCCTCATACACCCAGGCGAGTTCGCGCGGAGCGTTCGTGTCGCCCGCCTCCATTGCATGCAGGAACACCTCGATTGCCCGAGGCGTGTCCGTGTACATATAGGCCCAGGCAAGCCCGGTGAAAGCTTCACTGTTGCCCGCTTCGAACGATCGCGTCGCGAGGTGGAGGGCGCGCTCGTGCTGGTCGCAATCTGCCAGCCAGCGGGCCTGATACTCGACGGCCCGGGCTCCGAAGAAGCCGCGGTCGAGGACGGCCTCGTAGAGCCGCTCCGCAGCCGTGTCCTCTCCGCGCTGGGACAGGACGGACGCGAGCCCCGCTGCAGCGTCGAACCTGCCGCTGGATTCCACGGCCTTCCGGTACCAACGTTCCGCCTCGTCGAGCAGTTGCGCACGCTCGTACCGCCAGGCCAGGTGGACTTGAGCCTCGGCATCGCCGAGCTCGGCGGCCAACTCAAAATAGGACAGAGCATCCTCGCCCTTGCCGCAGTCCTCAAGCCAGAGGGCGAGCGTGGACAGTGCCGCGCCCTCGCCTTCCTCTGCCGCCACCATGGCCAGGGCCTCGGCGTCCGTCGTCATGCCGCGGGCCAAGGCTGCGCGGCTCAGCGTGACCTTGTCCCCGGCGCTGGCGGCATGTTGTACGGCGGCGGACCAAAACCCCTCACCCGGGCAATTCAGTTCGCGATGCCTTCTCGCGTGCAGTTCGACGAAGTCCGAGAGTCGGTAATGGCTCGGTTCCGGTAGGTCCGGCAGAGATGGGCCCGGGGCCGGCGTCAGAGGCCCACGTACACCACGACACGGGGCTGACAGGTACTCCACCGCTCGCGTGAACCAGTCGGGCCGTGCCAGGTCGCGTTGCAGCGAGGTGAGGTACTCCGCGGCAGCGTTCTTGAGGAAGGCATGCGGGAGATCGAGGCTGTGGCCCAGTCGACGGGCGTCCATGGCGGCCTGCAACACCGCGCGGGCGGTGGGCGATCCCGTCTCGTAACGCTCCAACTGGGCCGGGCCACCGGCCAGGTACTGGATAACGTGTCCGCTCTCGGCGAGGCGCGCGGCCTGCAGCATCCGTTCATCGGTGACCTCGGACCCTGCGGTGAGAATGGTGAGCTCGTCCTCACTGAGCGTTTCCGGTACTCGGATCGGGCACCTGGCCAGCAGGGATTTCGTCTGCGCGCGTTCGTCCCGTGGCGCGGTGGTCATCGTGGCCCAGTGCTCATGCCAAGCCGTACCGAGGACGAGCACGGGTACGCATCGGGCGCTTCGAAGCAATCCCGTCAGTCTGGAAGCGACCTGCTCGTCCCGATCGGTGTCGCCGGAGAGGAGGTAGCGGTTGATCTCGTTGAGCCATAGGACCGTTTGGGGGCCTACCAAGTCGATCGCGGCGAGCAGGTCCTCAGGGGCAGCCGGATGCCACAGTCGCCACTCCCCAGGCAGCCGCTGAATCGCCTCCCATGCCGCTCGCGTCTTCCCCGTGGAGGAGTCTCCAAGAAGCACCTTCATGGCGCTTCGCCCTGCGAGGGCCTGGTTCACGGCGGTGCCGAGTTCGTCGTCGAAGGGCCTGCGGAAGTATGCGGGCAGTGGCCCACCATCGTCAGTCGCGTGGTCGACGATGATCGCCTCGTGGACCTCCAGGTCGAAGGGGTCGGCGGCGGCGATTGGGATGCCCGGACGATTCAGGCCGCCCGCGCTCTCCGTGGGCGAGAGCTCCCCCAATGCCTCGCGGTCGCAGAACCGGCGAGCCGCTTCGTCTCCGAAGTAGCGGGCCACGATGAGTGGCCGACTACGCAGCAGGATCCCCAGGTGCTCTGCGTCCCAGATCTCGCCGAGAGACAGTCCCGGATACCGGTCCTGGTAGTCGTGGGCCAGATCGCGCACTTGGGTGCGCGTCCCCCTGCACGAAGTGACGATGACCAGGCGCGCCACGCCCTGAGGGCGCGGACCGTGGACGAAGGTGTCCAGCGCCTTCTTCGCGTTTGTGTCCGTGAACCGGGTCACTTGCTTGACTTGGAAGGCGTGCCAGCCGCCGTCCGCTGCACGCCCGACGATGTCAATACCGCCCTGCGCCTGCCCGGGCGTTCCGTAGCGGTGGCACGGCGACAGACACTCCACTGCCTGCACGAGTTCGCACACCAACCGCTCGAAGTCGTCCCAGGGCATGTCATGGAATGGGAGGAAATCGATCTTCTTGTCGATTACCACAGGCTGTCGTGAGGACTGCACTGCACTAACCCCCGCTCGATCCACGCGTCAACGTGCGGTTCACAGGCTAGACGGGGGGACTGACACGCCGCCGACCATGACAGCTCGCGGTTCAAGTCGCCCCGCTGACCAGCGGTGAATCACCATCGAAGGCATCTTGGCTGGGGAGAATCCGGGGAGAATGAAGGCCCGTTGGGGAGCAGCTGGGGAGAATCGGGAGCATCAACGAGCAGCACGGCGAAAGGGCCGGAAAGACGGATCGCCGCAGGTCAGAATGCCCCTCCAGCCAGTTTCCGCAGGTTAGCGCCGCGAGGGCGAGGACTTCAAGAAGATTTCTTCTTGGGCGGCGATTCTGTTCGCGCCGACGTTGGTGGGGACGATCTACGGGATGAACTTCCGGCGCATGCCGGAGCTGCACTGGGTGCTCGGATATCCCTTCGCCATCGTCCTGATGGCGGTCG
>NZ_JAWOAI010000182.1:0-17514 GCF_033194735.1 Streptomyces sp. W16 | reverse complement strand
CCGCGCAGCGGGCATCGGCCGACCCCGGACCGGTCTCGCCGACCTCGGCCCCACCTGGCAGGAGGCCTCGGCGGCAGCCCGCGCCGCCCTCGCGGAACCCCGCTTCGCCCCGGTCGCCGACTGGTCCCGCATCGGCCCGTACCGCCTCCTGACCTCCCTCTCCCCGGAGTCCGCCCACGACCCGGCGGTCGGCCCCCTCCTCTCCCCCGCCCACCACGAACTGGCCCGCACCGCCGAGGTGTACCTCGACTGCGCGGGCCAAGCGGGGCGTACGGCGGCCGAGTTGGGGATCCACCGGCAGACGCTCTACTACCGCCTGTCACGGGTGGAGCAGTTGACCGGGCTGGACCTGGACGACGGGGAGGACCGGTTGTTGCTGCACATGGGGTTGAAGGCGGCGCGGCTGTAGGCGTGGCCGACGGGTGATCTCCTGTCTGTCATGCCGCTGTTGATGCTCGATCTGGACAACACGTTGGTCGACCGTGATGCCGCGTTCCGGGACGCCGTGACGGAGTTCCTGGCCGCGCACGGCCTGCCCGAGGAGGACGTCGCCTGGGTGATGTCCGTGGACGCGAGCGGATACAGACCGAGGCCTGAGCTGGCCAGGGCCTTGACCGAGCGCTACGGCGGGGCGGTGTCCGACGCCGCCGTGCGGAGGTTCCTCGACCGGGGCGCCGCCGATCGCGTCACCCTGGCCGAGCCCACGCGCGACGCCCTCGCGAAGGCCGTCGCGGCGGGTTGGACGTGCGTGATCGTCACCAACGGCCGTACCGCACAACAGGAGTTGAAGATCCGGACGGCCGGGCTCGACGCGCTGGTCCACGGCTGGGTGGTCTCGGAGTCGGCCGGCCACAAGAAACCGGCACCGGAGATCTTCCACGCGGCGGCGGCCACGGTGGGCGAACCTCTTCACCCGTCCTGGGTCGTCGGCGACTCGGCACACGCCGACATCCGGGGCGCGACGGGCATCGACGCGCGCAGTGTGTGGGTGTCGAACGGCCGCCCGTGGACCGAGTCGGCGTTCCGCCCCACGCACATCGCCGCCGACGCCGCGTCCGCGATCCGTCACGTCATCGGTGCCCCGGAAACAGCGCGCCGGTAAGGGACTTCAGCACCGCGCCGGACCGGACAAGGTGCCGTGCGGGTGACCTCCCGCGAGAGTCGATCAGCAGGTCCGCCCGACGTAGTGGGCACCCTGGATCTTGCGGGCGGAGCCCAGCCAGGTCGTGCCGGGCCTGACGCACGCCTCGTGGTCACGCGCCCGGGCGACCCTGACCTTGATGACGACATGTGAGCCGTCGGTGGTGCAGTGACGGTAGTAGGCGTCGGTGCTGGTCTTGTAGAAGCCGCAGGGGCCGGCGGACGCGGGGGTGGCGGCGGCCACCGTCCCGAGCGAGGTGAGCACGAGGGCTGCGGCACCGAGGGCGC
Organism: Streptomyces sp. W16; assembly: GCF_033194735.1. Taxonomy (NCBI): domain Bacteria; kingdom Bacillati; phylum Actinomycetota; class Actinomycetes; order Kitasatosporales; family Streptomycetaceae; genus Streptomyces; species Streptomyces sp. W16. Next base: position 16,086 of record NZ_JAWOAI010000182.1, on the reverse strand, counting down.
TGGTCACGACACGACGAACTCGCAAAGGAAACTCCTTGATCGGCGATCGGTTGGGTGAGTGGGTGGTTGGGCGGTCTGATACCGGCCACCACGATCGCCGCGCTGACGGGTGCGGTTGATCGGACTCCGTGTCGTTCACCCGGGGAATCGATTTGTCGCTGGGCCGATCGAGTGACATTCAGCCAACTCACCTGAAGTAGTGCCCCAGTTCGATGTCCTCGATGAGGCCGGGGTGGGCGGGCAGGTTCAGATGTCGGCCGATGGTCTCGGCGATCTCGCGGACGGGCACGCCCTCGTCATCGCCCCAACTGCCCGTCCGGTAGCAGTCATCGCGGGAACCGCCCTGTTCTGCGCGGGCTTCGGCATCGCCCGGAACGCCCCGCTCACCCTGATGTACGCCCGCGTCTCCGCCGCTTCCTACGGCACGGTCAGCGCCCTGTGGAACCTGGCCTACGACGCCGGAATGGGCCTCGGCGCGGCCGGCTTCGGCATCGCGGCCGGTCTGACCGGTTACCCGTGGGCCTTCACCCTGACCGCGCTGCTGATGCCGGCCGCGGTGGCACCGGCGCTGCGGGACCGGCGGATCACTGCGCCTTCCGCGCGCCCTCCAGCACCTGGCGCAGACCCTCGGTGAGGTGCTCCGCGTCCGGCGCGGTCTTCGGGTCGAAGGTCCACTGCATGATGAGCCCGGACATCACGATCATGTAGAACGAGCCGAGCGTGTCGGCGGTCTCGTCCGACACCTCCTCCTCCGGCACGCCCATGAGCAGCGAGACCAGCCCTCGGCCGCCCTCGCGCTGCGCGAGCGACAACTGGTCGCGGACCTCGGGCAGTTGGTCACCCATGGCCATGATCTCCCCGCTGAGCCGCCACATCGAGCCCGGCTCGCGGAGGGAGGCCACAACGTTCGACCACACCTCCCTGAACCGCTCCAGCGAGCCCGGCGCCCCTTCGAGCCGGTCACCCCACTCGAACGACATGCCGTCCACCAGCGAGACGTACGCCTGCGCGAGCAGCGCGTCCTTCGAGCCGTAGTGATAGCCGATGGACGCCAGGTTGGTGCCCGACTCCGTCACGATGTCGCGCGCCGTCGTCCGCGCGAACCCCTTCGCCAGCAGGCAGCGCTTCGCGCCTTCGAGCAGATCCTCACGGTGTCCCATGCGCGCCAGCCTACCGCCGATCCATACAACCGTCCTAGACGCGTGATTTACACGACCGATTCACACAAGCGATTTATACATGCGTCATAGACAAGCGTTTAAGACGCGCGTACATTCACTGCCATGACGAACTCGACGAGCTCGACGAACCCCGCGAGCACCCCCAACTCCCGTGCCGGGCGCCGGGAATGGACCGCGCTCGGCGTGCTGATGCTGCCGCTGCTGCTGGTCTCCATGGACGTCTCCGTCCTCTACTTCGCCATCCCGGCGATCAGCGCCGACCTGGAGCCCAGCGGCACCCAGCAGCTGTGGATCTTCGACATCTACGCCTTCGTCCTGGCCGGCCTGCTGATGACGATGGGCTCGATCGGCGACCGCATCGGCCGCCGTCGGCTCCTCCTGATCGGCGCCGCCGCCTTCGGGACCGCCTCGTTCATCGCCGCCTACGCGAACAGCGCCGAGACCCTGATCGCCGCCCGCGCGGTCCTCGGCATCGGCGGCGCCACCCTGATGCCCTCGACGATGGCGCTGCTGCGAACGATGTTCACCGACCCCGGCCAGCGCGCGAAGGCGATCGGCCTGTGGTCCGGCGTGATGACCGCCGGTGTCGCGCTCGGCTCGGTGCTGAGCGGTGTCCTCGTCCAGTACTTCTGGTGGGGCTCGGTCTTCCTGATCAACCTCCCCGCGATGGCCCTGCTCCTGCTCATCGGCCCGTTCCTGCTCCCCGAGTCGAAGAACCCCGCCCCCGGCCGCTTCGACTGGCCGAGCGTCCCGCTGTCCCTGGCCGGCGTACTGCCCGTGATCTACGGCCTCAAGGAGATCCCGTCCGAAGGCTGGCACGTCCAGTACGTCGTCTCGATCACCGTCGGCCTGCTCTTCGCGGCCCTCTTCGTCCACCGCCAGCGCACGACCGCGTCCCCGATGATCGACCCGTCCCTCTTCCGCGCCCGGGGCTTCACCCCCTCCGTCGTCCTCAACCTCGTCTCCGCCTTCGGGATGATGGGCTCGGCCTTCTTCACCACGCAGTACCTGCAGTCGGTGCTCGGCAAGAGTCCGTTGGAGGCGGCCCTGTGGGCGCTGCTCCCCTCGGTGCCGATCGGCATGGCTGCCCCGCTCGCAACAACCTTGGTCCAGAAGGGAGTTGACCGCGCCTACGTGGTCGCGTCGGGCTTCGGACTCGCCGCCTGCGGCTACGGCATGCTCGCCCTCACCGGCACCGACTCCCTCTGGCCGGCCCTGGCCGCCGCGGGCGTCCTCGCCTCCGGGATCGTCATGGTGATGTCCCAGATCATGGACCTCGCGATGGGCAGCGCCCCGGTGGAGAAGGCGGGCGTGGCGTCCTCGCTGATGGAGACGGGCGCGGAGTTCGGCGGCGCCCTGGGCATGGCGGTCCTCGGCTCCATCGGTACGGCGATCTACCGCCACGGCATCCCGGCCTCGGCCCCCGCCCCGGCCCACGAGACCCTCGGCGGCGCCCTCGCCGTGGCCCGGCAGCTGCCGGGGCGCACGGGAGACGCCCTGACCGCGACCGCCAGGGAGGCCTTCACCGACGGCATGCACGGCGCGGCGATCACCGGTGCGGTACTGCTGCTGGGCGCGGCCTTCGCGGCGGCGCGGACCCTGCGGGGGCTGCGGGTACAGACGCCGGAGCCGGTGGCGGCGGAGCCGCAAGAAGCGCAGGCGTGAGGGCCCAACACACAGGAACGCCGGGCGGGTTGAGGATTCTCTCCTCGACCCGCCCAGCGTTCACGTACAAACGCGACCGGCACTACTCAGCCCGTCCGGCGCCTTCTCAACCCAGGCCGCCAAAATCCAGCCCGTCCGGCGTTTGAGGACGAGGCCCCTTCAGGGCCGATCGGGGGTCTGGGGGCGGAGCCCCCAGCACCACCTCAGCCTCGGACCAGGCTCAGACGAGGTTCACCGAACGAGCCGACGTCGCGCCGATCTCCTCCGCCACCTCGGCCAGCACACCCGCGGCCACCGTGTCGTCGACGGTCAGCACGGCCAGCGCCTCGCCGCCCGCGACCGACCGCGACACCTGCATACCGGCGATGTTGATCCCGGCCTCACCGAAGACACGGCCGACCGTGCCGACAACACCGGGACGGTCCTCGTACCGCAGCACCACCATGTGGTCGGCAAGCGCGAGGTCGACGTCGTAGTCGCCGACCGCGACGATCTTCTGCAGGTTCTTGGGACCGGCCAGCGTGCCGGAGACCGCGACCTCCTCGCCGTTGCTCAGCGTGCCGCGCACGGTGACCACGTTGCGGTGGTCCGCGGACTCGGAGCTGGTCGTCAGCCGTACCTCGACGCCGCGCTCCTGCGCGAACAGCGGGGCGTTGACGTAGGACACGGTCTCGTCGACGACGTCCTCGAACACGCCCTTGAGCGCGGAGAGTTCGAGCACCTTGACGTCGTGCTGGGTGATCTCGCCGTAGACCTCGACGTCGAGGCGGACCGCGACCTCGCCCGCGAGGGCGGTGAAGATGCGGCCGAGCTTCTCTGCGAGGGGCAGGCCCGGCTTGACGTCCTCGGCGATGACGCCGCCCTGGACGTTCACCGCGTCGGGGACGAGTTCACCGGCGAGCGCGAGACGCACCGACCTGGCGACCGAGACTCCGGCCTTCTCCTGCGCCTCGTCCGTGGAGGCGCCGAGGTGCGGGGTGGAGACGACCTGGTCGAACTCGAACAGCGGGGAGTCCGTGCAGGGCTCCTTCGCGTAGACGTCGAGGCCGGCACCGGCGACGCGGCCTTCCTTGAGCGCGGAGTACAGCGCCTCCTCGTCGACGATCCCGCCGCGCGCGGCGTTGACGATCCGCACGGTCGGCTTGACCTTGCGCAGCGCCTCGTCGCCGATCAGACCGACCGTCTCGGGGGTCTTGGGCAGGTGCACGGTGATGAAGTCGGAGACTTCGAGCAGCTCGTCCAGCGAAAGGATCTTGACGCCCATCTGCGCGGCCCGCGCGGGCTGGATGTAGGGGTCGTAGGCAACGACCTTCATCCCGAACGCGGACATGCGCTGCGCCACGAGGGCACCGATACGTCCCAGACCCACGACACCCAGGGTCTTCTCGGCGAGCTCGACGCCCGTGTACTTGCTGCGCTTCCACTCGCCGTTCTTCAGCGCGGCGTTGGCCTGCGGGATGTGGCGTGCGGTCGCCAGCAGCAGACCGCAGGCCAGCTCGGCGGCGGTGACGATGTTCGAGGTGGGCGCGTTGACGACCATCACGCCGGCCTTGGTGGCGGCGGAGACGTCCACGTTGTCCAGGCCGACGCCGGCTCGTGCGACGACCTTCAGCTTCTTCGCGGCGGCGACCGCCTCGGCGTCGACCTTGGTGGCCGAGCGGATCAGGATCGCGTCCACGTCGGCGATCGCGGGGAGCAGCTCGCCCCGGTCGGCGCCGTTGCAGTGCCGGATCTCGAAGTCCGGGCCGAGGGCGTCCACCGTCGCGGGCGACAGCTCTTCAGCGATGAGTACGACAGGTTTCGAGCTCACGTGAGTCCTCACAAGTCCATTGCGTGCGGACGGCCGTCCCGACGGCCGCAGGCGGTGGAGGGGAAGCGGCGCCGAGGAATCTGTGGTGCGCTCCCGCGTCGTTCGGTGCGTGCTCTCGGTGTGCTGGACGAAGGTCCTCGTAGCGGAGCTACTAGGGCCTTTGGCCGGTGCGGCGAGAGTGCGTGCCGGGCGGCGCAGGGGTGTGCCTGACATTCCTCGGTGTCGCTTTGCCGCGGAGACGCACGACGCTGTGGGCCTGACGCGTATTAGTACGGCAGTGTAGTGGCGCTCCGACAGTCGTCTTACGCCTCTGCGGAAGGATCACCCGTCCGAGGCTGGACGGGTTGGACAAAGGGGCCGGAGCACCCGCTCCAGCCCCTTTGCCTCAGGACTTACGCCTCTTCGTCGACCCAGCTCATCAGCTTGCGGAGCTGCTTGCCGGTGGTCTCCAGCAGGGACTCGGCGTCCTTCTGCTTGTACTCGTTGTACTTCTTCAGGCCACCGTGGTACTCGGCCATCCACTCACGGGCGAAGGTGCCGTCCTGGATCTCGGCGAGGACCTGCTTCATCGTGGCCTTGGTCTCGTCCGTGATGATCCGCGGGCCGGTGACGTAGTCGCCCCACTCGGCGGTCTCGGAGATGGACCAGCGCATCTTCTCCAGGCCGCCCTCGTACATGAGGTCGACGATGAGCTTCAGCTCGTGCAGGCACTCGAAGTACGCGATCTCGGGCTGGTAGCCGGCCTCGGTCAGCGTCTCGAAACCGGCCTTGACCAGCGCGGCCGTACCACCGCAGAGCACGGCCTGCTCACCGAACAGGTCGGTCTCGGTCTCCTCGGTGAAGGTCGTCTTGATGACGCCGGCGCGGGTGCCGCCGATGCCCTTCGCGTACGACAGCGCGAGCGCGAAGCCGTTGCCGGTCGCGTCCTGCTCGACGGCCGCGATACACGGAACGCCGCGGCCCTCCTCGTACTGGCGGCGGACGAGGTGGCCCGGGCCCTTGGGGGCGACCATGCAGACGTCGACGCCGGCCGGGGGCTTGATGAAGTCGAAGCGGATGTTCAGGCCGTGGCCGAAGAACAGCGCGTCGCCGTCCTTGAGGTTGTCCTTGATGGACTCCTCGTAGACCTGGGCCTGGATCGGGTCCGGCACCAGGATCATGATGACGTCGGCCTCGGCGGCGGCCTCGGACGGGGTCACCACGCGCAGGCCCTGCTCCTCGGCCTTCGCCTTGGACTTGGAGCCCTCGTGCAGACCGACGCGCACGTCGACGCCGGAGTCACGGAGCGACAGCGCGTGGGCGTGGCCCTGGCTGCCGTAGCCGATGACCGCGACCTTGCGGCCCTGGATGATGGACAGGTCGGCGTCGGCGTCGTAGAACAGCTCGGCCACTTTGGGTTCTCTCCTTGGTGTGCAGGTGTTGCGTCCCACCGTATGACGGCGGGCGGAAACGAAGTTCGGGGGTCTCGGAATGCGGGCGGCCGGGGCCGCCCGCACACGGGTCTACGCGGAGCGGTCGAGCGCGCGCAGCGAGCGGTCGGTGATGGAGCGGGCGCCGCGGCCGATGGCGATCGTGCCGGACTGGACCAGCTCCTTGATGCCGTACGGCTCCAGCATCTTGAGCATGGCGGACAGCTTGTCGCTGGAGCCGGTGGCCTCGATGGTGACGGCCTCCGGGGAGACGTCGACCGTCTTGGCGCGGAAGAGCTGGACGATCTCGACGATCTGGGAGCGCGTCTCGTTGTCGGCGCGCACCTTCACCAGAACGAGTTCGCGCTGAACCGCGGAACCCGCCTCCAGTTCGACGATCTTCAGCACGTTGACGAGCTTGTTGAGCTGCTTGGTGACCTGTTCGAGCGGGAGTGCCTCGATCACGTTCACCACGATCGTGATGCGGGAGATGTCGGGGTGCTCGGTGACGCCGACCGCGAGGGAGTCGATGTTGAAGCCGCGCCGGGAGAACAGGGCGGTGATCCGGGCAAGGACACCGGGCTTGTTCTCCACCAGGACGGAGAGCGTGTGCTTGGACATTTCTCTTTCGTCTCTCTCGCTCAGTCGTCTTCGTTGTCGCCGAAGTCGGGGCGGACGTCCCGGGCGAACATGACCTCGTCGTTGGAGGTGCCGGCCGCGACCATCGGCCACACCATGGCGTCCTCGTGGACGATGAAGTCGATCACGACGGGGCGGTCGTTGATCGAGTTCGCCTCCTCGATGCACTTGTCGAGGTCGTCGGGGGACTCGCAGCGGATCGCGTAACAGCCCATCGCCTCCGACAACTTGACGAAGTCGGGGATGCGCGTGCCGGCGCTCGGCTGCTTGCCGTCGGCCTCCGGGCCGCTGTGCAGCACGGTGTTGGAGTAGCGCTGGTTGTAGAACAGGGTCTGCCACTGGCGGACCATGCCGAGGGCGCCGTTGTTGATGATGGCGACCTTGATCGGGATGTTGTTCAGGGCGCAGGTGGTGAGTTCCTGATTGGTCATCTGGAAGCAGCCGTCGCCGTCGATCGCCCAGACCGTCTGGTCCGGCGCTCCGGCCTTGGCACCCATCGCGGCCGGGACCGCGTAGCCCATCGTCCCGGCGCCGCCGGAGTTCAGCCAGGTCGCCGGCTTCTCGTACTGGATGTAGTGCGCGGCCCACATCTGGTGCTGGCCGACGCCCGCCGCGAAGATCGTTCCCTCCGGGGCGAGTTGGCCGACGCGCTCGATGACCTGCTGCGGGGAGAGCGAGCCGTTGTCGGGCTGCTCGTAGCCGAGCGGGTAGGTCTCGCGCCAGCGGTTGAGGTCCTTCCACCAGGCGCTGTAGTCGCCGGTGTGGCCCTCGCTGTGCTCCTTCTGGACGGCCTGGACGAGGTCGGCGATGACCTCGCGGGCGTCCCCGACGATCGGCACGTCGGCGGCGCGGTTCTTGCCGATCTCCGCCGGGTCGATGTCGGCGTGGACGATCTTGGCGTGCGGGGCGAAGCTGTCCAGCTTGCCGGTGACGCGGTCGTCGAAGCGGGCTCCGAGGGCGACGATCAGGTCGGCCTTCTGCAGCGCGGTGACGGCGGTGACCGCACCGTGCATGCCCGGCATTCCCACGTGCAGCTCGTGACTGTCGGGGAATGCGCCGAGCGCCATCAGGGTGGTGGTGACGGGCGCTCCGGTGAGTTCTGCGAGGACCTTCAGCTCGGCGGTGGCGTGTGCCTTGAGGACACCGCCGCCGACGTAGAGGACGGGCCGCTTCGCGGCGGTGATCAGCTTGGCGGCCTCGCGGATCTGCTTGGCGTGCGGCTTGGTCACCGGGCGGTAGCCGGGCAGGTCCATGACCGGCGGCCAGGAGAAGGTGGTCTTCGCCTGGAGGGCGTCCTTCGCGATGTCGACCAGCACCGGGCCGGGCCGGCCGGTGGAGGCGATGTGGAAGGCCTGCGCGATGACGCGCGGGATGTCCTCGGCCTTGGTGACCAGGAAGTTGTGCTTGGTGACCGGCATCGTGATGCCGACGATGTCCGCCTCCTGGAAGGCGTCCGTACCGATCGCCTTCGACGCAACCTGCCCGGTGATCGCCACGAGCGCCACCGAGTCCATGTGCGCGTCGGCGATCGGCGTCACCAGATTGGTGGCACCGGGCCCTGAAGTCGCCATGCAGACGCCGACCTTGCCGGTGGCCTGCGCGTAGCCGGTGGCCGCGTGGCCCGCGCCCTGCTCGTGCCGGACCAGCACGTGACGCACCCGCGTCGAGTCCATCAGCGGGTCGTAGGCCGGAAGGATCGCACCGCCGGGAATGCCGAATACCGTGTCGGCCCCGACCTCCTCAAGCGAGCGGATGAGGGACTGCGCACCCGTGACGTGCTCGGGGGCGGACGGCTGTCCTCCGGATCGGGGCCGCGGCTGCGGATGGGCCCCGGTGGCCTGCTCGGTCATCGTCATTCTCTTCTCGATGCTGAGGGTTTTTGCGAGGTTTGTGGGGGGTTCTGCTGCTGCACGACTGGATCTTGTGCAACAAAAAACCCCTCGTGCCGTGAGGCAAGCGAGGGGAGCGCGCCGGGTGCGGTCGCTGGGAGTTCCGGGTCCGTCCGGACGTCACCAGCTTCAGCCGACGCGCTTTCCAAGTACGAGAATTCGGGTGCGCATGGCATTGACCCTCCCCCCGGCACGCACCGACTGTCAAGTGGGTGGGACGGGAGTCTCATTATGTGAGCGGAGGCCTGTTCCGCCACCGAAAACCACGGGCACACCACTTGTGTACACCCCCGAGCCGCCGCCCGCGAACGCGGGCTCGGCCGGGCCGTGCGGCACCGGATAGTGGCCGCAGGACAGGGCCCTGCGCAGCCGGTACTCGTCCAGCGGCCCGGAGAAGGCCATGCCCTGCCCGTGCGTACAGCCCATCGCGCGCAGGGCGACCACCTGCTCCGGCAGGTCGACCCCGTCGGCCACGGACTGGAGTCCCAGATCCCCGGCGATCCGCAGCAGCCCGCTGGTGATCTTGTGCAGCCGCGCGGACTCGACGACGCCCTCGACCAGACTGCGGTCCAGTTTCAGTACGTCGACGGGCAGCCGCCGTAGCGTCGTGATGGTCGCGTAGCCGCTGCCGAAGCCGTCCAGGGCGATCCGGACGCCCAGTCGCCGCAGGGCGGTCAGCCGGCGCTCCAGCTCGTCCAGGGAGACCCGCGGGTCGGTGTCGGACAGCTCGACGACCAGGGAGCCGGACGGCAGCCCGTGCCGGGTCAGCAGGGCCTCGATCGAGCCGAGCGGCATCGACTTGTCCAGCAGCCGCCGGGCGCTCATCCGCACGGCCACGGACACGGCGGGCCCAGCCGCGATGCGCTCGGCGGCCTGCTCCACGGCCTCCTCCAGCATCCAGCGCCCCAACTCGGCGGTCCTGTCGCTGTCCTCGGCCACCCGCAGGAACTCGGCCGGTGTGAACAGCACCCCCTGCGACGAACGCCATCTCGCCTGCGTGGAGACCGAGGTGATCCGGCCGTCCGTCAGCGACACCACGGGCTGGTGCAGCAGCGCGAACTCGCCGTCGTGCAGTGCGGCCCGCAGCCGCGTGGCCAGCTCCGCCTTCCGTACGACGTCCTGCTGCATCTGTGGCGCGTACAGCTCGACCCGGCCCTTGCCGGCGCCCTTGGCGCGGTACATCGCGAGGTCCGCGTTGCGCAGCAACTCCCCCGCGCCCAGGCCCGGTTCGGCGAAGGCGACGCCGATGGAGGCGGCGACACGGACATCGTTGCCGTCGATGAGATACGGCTGGGACAGGGTGATTCTCAGGCGGTCGGCGAGTTCCATGATGTGCCGCTCGCGGGCAGCGCGGTCCCGGGTGCCGTCGCCGACGATCAGGGCCGCGAACTCGTCGCCGCCGAGCCGGGAGGCGGTGTCGCCGTGCCGGACCGCCGCGTGCAGCCTGCGGGCGGCCTGGACGAGGAGTTCGTCCCCGGCCTGGTGGCCGATGGTGTCGTTGACGGCCTTGAAGCCGTCGAGGTCGATGAAGAGCACGGCGGTGCCGCGGTCCGTGGAGCGGCGGCCGGACAGGGCCTGCTGGACGCGCTTGGTGAACAGGGCGCGGTTGGGCAGGTCGGTGAGCGGGTCGTGCTCGGCGTTGTGCTGCAATTGCGCCTGGAGGCGCACCCTTTCGGTCACGTCCCGGCTGTTGAAGATCAGGCCGCCGTGATGGCGGTTGACGGTCGACTCGACGTTCAGCCAGCCGCCGTCGCCGGACCGGAAGCGGCACTCGATACGGGTGTTGGACTCCTCGTAGGGGCTGGCGGCGAGGAAGCGGCGCACCTCGTGCACCACGCAGCCCAGGTCCTCGGGGTGGATGAGCGAGGCCAGTTCGTTCCCGACCAGCTCCTCCGCGGCCTTGCCGTAGACACCGGCGGCGGCCGGGGAGACGTAGCGGAGGATGCCGTTCGGGGCGGCGATCATGATGACGTCGCTGGAGCCCTGCACCAGGGAGCGGAAGTGGTTCTCCTTCTGGGCCAGTTCCTGGGTGAGGGTGATGTTGTCGAGCAGCATGATGCCCTGGCGGACCACGAGGGCGAGGACCACGCAGCCCGCGGTGATGAGCACCACGCGGTCGGGGCTGCGGCCGTTGAGGACGTTGTAGAGGATCCCCAACGTGCAGACGGCGGCGGCGAGATACGGGGTGAGCGCGGCCAGTGAACCGGCGATGGGCCGGGTGGCCGGATAGCGGCCGTGGTCGGCGCCGGGCGCGGCTGCCGGGTGCTGGACGCCGGTGCGCTGTCCGGGCCGGTGTTCGTGCACCACGCGCGTGTGCCCGTCGTCCTCGGGCTGGGCGTGCCGGGGCGTGGCCCACGGGGCGTAGGCGAGGAGCAGCGAGCCGGCGAACCAGCCCGCGTCGAGCAACTGGCCCGAGTGGTAGTTGTTGTGGAGCAGCGGCGAGGTGAACAGGGCGTCGCACATCACGGTCAGGGCCAGCGCGCCGATCGCGGTGTTCACGGCGGTGCGGTTGACCGAGGAGCGCCGGAAGTGCAGCGCGAGCACCATGCTGACCAGGGCGATGTCGAGCAACGGGTACGCCAGGGAGAGCGCGGTGTGGGCCACGCTCGGCCCGTCGAACTTGGCGGCCTGGGCCAGCGCGAGGCTCCAGGACAGCGTGAGCAGCGAGCCCCCGATCAGCCAGGCGTCGAGGGCCAGGCAGACCCAACCGGCCTTCGTGACAGGCCGCTTGGCGAGAACGAGCAGGCCCACGATGGCGGGCGGCGCGAAGCACAGGAAGAACAGGTCGGCGAAGCTGGGGCTGGGGACGGTCCGTTCGAGCACGACCTCGTACCACCCCCAGACTCCGTTGCCCAGTGCCGCCATCGCCGAGGAGAGCGAGAACAGCAGCCAGGCCGGTCGAAAGCGGATACGGCGGCTTCGCGCGTAGAGGAAGCACGAGACGGCGGCGGTACCGGCCGCCGCGCTGAGCCCGAAGTCGCCCATGATCAGGGCGACTTGGCGCGATCCCCAGTCGAGCGCGGAACCGACGGCGTATCCCGCGCACACCAGGGCCAGGACGAGTTGCTGGACCAGGCTCCAGCCGCCGGAAGCCGACGGTCGTGGTTGCCGCGCTCCCGGCGAAGTCCTGTTCCGGAGCGCCCCGTTGAGGGTGGTCGGCGCAGACGGTGGCGAACTCACCGGGCCCTCCCGGTCCGCGTCGCTCCCGGGTCCCGCGGGCCCCGGTGCGCTGGATGGGCGTGCCTGCGGCGGCTGTTGTGCCTGCGGTGGTGATGGCTGGGGTGGCTGTGCTGTCCGCCATGACCGCTGTGGCTGCCGTGACCGCTGTGATTGCCGTGACAGCCGTGGTGACCGCGTCTGCGCGCGGCGGTGCGCCAGGGTCGCCGTCGGCGGCCCCGCCGCGTCGGATCGCTCGTCCATAGGCCGTGCATCGCCCGTCGCCCCCCTCACAGTCTGAAATGTCCAACCCCGGCGCCGAACGGTGCGCGGCGCAGCCCCTGCCGGGACGATACACCAGTCTCGTCACTCAGGGACATAGTTCCTCTACGCTCCGTGACGACCAGCGGAGATGCGTGCACGCCCCGCTTCCGGAAGGTTGCGGAGGGTACCGGAAGCGGATGACACGCTTGTTGCGACTACCCCGTTGGGCCCGTCGTAAGGATCACGTTGCGCAGCGGCTCCCGGTTCACGAACCGTCCCAACTGGTCCACAACCAGACGCTTCGCACGCGGCAGGAACGCCGAAGTGGGCCCGCCGACATGCGGACTGATCAGCACGCCCGGCGCCTGCCACAACGGGTGCCCCTGGGGCAGCGGTTCGGGGTCGGTGACGTCCAACGCGGCGGTGATACGGCCGCTTTCCAGCTCCGCGAGCAGCGCCTTGGTGTCCACGACGGGACCGCGGGCCACGTTGACCAGCAGCGCCCCGTCCTTCATCCGGGCCAGGAACTCGGCGTCGACCAGATGACGGGTGGTCTCGGTGAGCGGCGTGGACAGGATGACGACGTCCGCCTCCGGGAGCAGGGCGGGCAGTTCGGTGAACGGATGCACCGGTCCGCGCTCCGTGGTGCGCCCGGAGCGCGCCACGCGCGCCACCCGCGCGAGCTCGAAGGGAGTGAGCCGGTCCTCGATGGCGGCTCCGATGGCGCCGTAGCCGACGATGAGGACGGACCGGTCGGCGAGCGCCGGGTGGAAGTCGCCCTGCCAGCGCTCCTGTTGCTGCGCCCGCACGAACTCCGGGATGCCGCGCAGCGAGGCGAGGGTCAGCGTGAGCGCGAGTTCGGCGGTGCTCGCCTCGTGCACCCCGCGGGCGTTGCACAACTGCACCCCCGGGACGATCAAAGAGAGGTCCGCGGTCATGTCGTCGATCCCGGCCGTCAGCGTCTGGATGAGCTGCAGATTCCGCATCTGCTCCAGGGGCCGCGTCTTCACGGGCTGACGCTTCATGTACGGCACCACGTATACGAGGCAGTCCGCGGGATCGCCCGGGAACTCCTGACCGCCGTCTTCACCCCCGTCCCAGAACAGGTAGTTGGGGCCCTCGGGGAGCCCTGCGATCTCCTCCGGCGGGATGGGCAGCCACACGTCGACAGTCATGGTCAGGAGGCTATGTCAGGCACACGCGCGTGCAGAGGTTAGGTTGGTGGGCCAGGAGAGGGAGGGTCACGAGCAGGTGGAGCGCAGGACGATCGGTGCGGGGGCGCTCTCGATGGGGGCCGTCGGGCTCGGCTGCATGCCGATGAACTGGGCGTACAGCGGGTCGCGGCAGCGGGGCGACGAGTCGGTCAGGGCCGTGCACCGGGCGCTCGACCTGGGCATGACGCTGCTGGACACCGCCGACATGTACGGCCCGTTCACCAACGAGCTGTTGTTGGGGCGGGTGTTGAAGGAGCGGCGCGGGGACGCGTTCGTGTCGACCAAGGTCGGCCTGCTGGTCGGCGAACAGCACATCGTGGCCAACGGCCGCCCCGGCTATGTGAAACGCGCGTGCGACGCGTCGCTGCGCCGCCTCCAGACCGAGGTGATCGACCTCTACCAACTGCACCGCGCCGACCCCGAGGTCCCGGTCGAGGAGACGTGGGGTGCGATGGCGGATCTCGTACAGGCCGGAAAAGTAAGGGCGTTGGGGGTGTGCGCGGTCGGTGCCCGTGCCGCGCGCCGGCCCGGGGCGCGGCTGCATGACGGAACGATCCGCCAACTCCAGCGCGTGCAGCAGGTGTTCCCGGTGACTGCGGTGCAGGCCGAGTTGTCGGTGTGGTCGACGGAGGCGCTGGACGCGCTGCTGCCGTGGTGCGCGGCGCGCGGGGTCGGCTTCCTGGCGGCGATGCCCCTCGGCAACGGCTTCCTGACCGGCACCCTCACCCCGGGCGAGGGCTTCGAACCGGACGACGTGCGCGCCCGGCATCCCCGCTTCACCGCGGAGATGACCGCCGCGAACCAGCCGATCGTGGCCGGTCTGCGCCGCGTGGCCCGCCGGCACGGCCCGGAGGTCACCCCGGCGCAGGTGGCCCTGGCGTGGGTGCTGGCGCAGGGCTCGCACGTGGTGCCGGTACCGGGCACCAAGCAGGAGCGGTGGGTGACGGAGAACGCTGAGGCGGCGGAACTGCGCCTCACACCGGAGGACCTCACGGAGGTGGCGGAACTGCCTGCGGCGCTGGGCTCCTGGGACTGACCGCCGTACACGGGACAAGGCTCGATCGTGCGTCGGTCGTCGATGATCGGGAACCCGTGCGGAGTGAGCGGTGTATGACAAGTAGAACCCGTCGTGAGACCGTCGAAGGGACCTGATCGTGCACCGTCGAGTCGTGTCGGCCGCCCTGGCCGTGACCGCACTCCTGCTGACGGCCGGCTGCTCCTCCGGCGGTCCAGACCCGCGCTACGGCACAAGTCCGTCATCCGGCAGCGCCGGTACGGCGACGGGGTCGTCGCCCTCCGGGCAGCCCACCGCGCAGGTCCCGCCCGCCAAGGGCACGGTAAAGGTGCTGCGCACGGTCACCGAGGGCCTGAAGACCCCCTGGGGCCTGGCCCCGCTGCCCGACGGAAACCTCCTCGTCTCCTCCCGCGACGACGGCACGATCACCCGGATCACCGAGAAGACCGGCCAGAAGACCGAACTGGGCACGGTCTCCGGGGTCTCCCCGGCGGGCGAGGGCGGCCTCCTCGGCATCGCGCTCTCCCCGGACTACGCCTCGGACCACATGATCTACGCCTACTTCACCTCGGCCTCGGACAACCGCATCGTCCGCATGCTGTACGACGCGCAGAAGCCGGCCGGTGAGCAGCTGGGCGCGCCGGACACGATCTTCAAGGGCATCCCCAAGGGCTATATCCACAACGGCGGCCGGATCGCCTTCGGCCCGGACGGCATGCTGTACGCGGGCACGGGCGAGAGCGGTCAGCGGGGTCTGGCGCAGGACAAGAAGTCCCTGGGCGGCAAGATCCTGCGGCTGACCCCGGAGGGCGACCCGGCGCCGGGCAACCCGTTCCCGAACTCACCGGTGTACACCTACGGCCACCGCAATGTGCAGGGTCTGGCCTGGGACTCCAAGCAGCGGCTGTTCGCCTCGGAGTTCGGCCAGGACACCTGGGACGAGCTGAACGCGATCAAGCCGGGCGACGACTACGGCTGGCCGGACGCGGAGGGCAAGGGCAGCGACCCCAAGTACCACAACCCGATCACCCAGTGGCACACCGACGACGCCTCCCCCAGCGGCATCGCCTATGCCGAGGGCTCCATATGGATGGCGGGGCTGAAGGGCCGGCGCCTGTGGCGCATCCCGCTGGACGGCACGAAGGCGTCGGCCGCCCCGCAGGCCTTCCTCACCGGCGAGTACGGCCGGCTGCGCACAGTGGTGTCGGCCGGCGGCGACAAGCTGTGGCTGGTGACCAGCAACACGGACGGCCGGGGCACGCCTAAGACGGGGGACGACCGGATTCTGGAGCTTCAGGTGTCGTAGCGGACGCGTCGGGGGCCGGGTCGGCGGAGGGGTCGGCTTCGGGCAGACGTACGACGACCTTGCCGGACTCCAGGTCTATCGGCCCGCGTCCGGGGTCGCCGTCGGCGACGTCGACCCTGGTCATCTCCAGCCGGTTGCGCTCGTCCTCGGTGTGCTTGCGGCCGGGTGAGAACAGTTCCTCGAACATGTTGAACACGGCGCCTCCCCTGGCCGGTCCCCTACAGCGTACGGCTCATCCGCCCGAACGCACGGTGAGCGGGTCGGGCGGGAACAGCCCCAGCCGGTGGGCCACGGCCGCCGCCTCGCCCCGGCCGGAGACACCGAGCTTGCCGAGGATGTTCGAGACGTGGACGCTCGCGGTCTTCGGGGAGATGAAGAGTTCCTCGGCGATCTGCCGGTTGGTGCGGCCGGCGGAGACCAGGCGCAGGACGTCGCGCTCCCGGCTGGTGAGGCCGAGCGCCTCGACGGGGTCGGCGGGGACGGCTCTCGGCGCCGGGACCCTGGTGAGCGTCAGCCGGGCCCGCTGGGCGAGCAGGGC
>NZ_JAWOAI010000181.1:0-17563 GCF_033194735.1 Streptomyces sp. W16 | reverse complement strand
GACGTACGCCCGGGCCCCGGCACCCCGCCCACCGGGACACCCATCGTGTCCGGCGAGCAGCGGCCGACCTGGGGGCTCGGCGTCAAGCGGTCCGAGGTCGTGGGGCTGCCGGTGGAGGAGCGGGAACCCGGCTCGGAGTCCTCGGTCAGCCCGGTCGCGGTGCCGGAGGTGGACGCGCCGTTCGAACCCGCCAACGGCTCCGACCGCGTGGTCGTACCGGAGGCCGCGCTCGTAGCGGCAGAGGCACGGGAGACGGAGGCCCGGGAAGCCGAAGTCCCGCCGCCCGCCCGCCCGTTGTCCCTGCGCGAGCGCCTCGTGCCCACCCGCCCCGGTGTCGTCCTCGGCTGTCTGCTGGTCGCCGCGCTGCTCCTGTACTGGGTGCCCGCGCTACGGCTCGGTGAGTCCGACCTGGACCGCATGGGCGGGCTGGGCCTGATCTCGGTGCTGCCGCTGCCCACGCTGGTCGGCGCCGCGCTGCTGATCACGGTGTTCGCCGCGCTGCTGTGGCTCGGCCGCGAGCACAAGGTGCTGCTGCTGATCACCCTGCTCGCGACCGTCGTCTCGCTGCACGCGCTGCCCGCGGTGATCGAGCCCGAGCCGCGCTTCCCGACGGCCTGGCAGCACCTCGGGTTCATCGACTACATCGACCGCACCGGGTCGGCCGTACCCGACCTGGACGCCCGCTGGAGCTGGCCCGGCTTCTTCGCGGTGGCCGCGTTCATCGGCAGGGCGTGCGGGGTCACCGACTGGTCCGAGGTCATCCGCTGGTGGCCCACGGCCATCCAACTCGCCTATCTGGCACCGATGTTCCTCCTGGTCCGCTCGCTGCGGGCGAGCTGGCGGGCGAAGTGGACCGGCGTCTGGATCTTCGTGCTCAGCGGCTGGGTCGGCCAGGACTACTTCTCCCCGCAGGGCTTCACCTTCCTGCTCTATCTGGCCTTCGTGGCGATCCTCCTGGTCTGGTTCCGGGCGCCAGGAGTCCTGTGGACGAAGATGCGGCCCGGCGAGGCGGAGGTCGAACCGACCGACCGGCGCCAACAGGCCGTGCTGCTCCTGGTGTTGATCGGTCTGTTCGCGGCGAGCGTCCCGGCCCACCAGCTCACGCCGTTCGTGATGCTGGGCGTCCTCACGGTCCTCGTCCTGATCGGCCGCTCCGAACTCCGCGGCCTGCCCATCCTGTTCGCGGTACTGGTCGCGGTCTGGCTCGGATTCATGGCCGAGCCGTACTGGTCCGGGCACTTCAACGATCTCTTCGGCGGGGTCGGCGGCGTCGGCAGCAACGTCTCGACCTCGGTCTCCGGCCGTATCCAGGGCGGCAGTTCGACCCACAAGCTGGTCCTCTACACCCGGGTCCTGCTGGCGGGCGGCGTCATGGCCTTCGCCTGCTGGGGCTGGTGGCGCCGCCGCGACCACAAGTACCGCGAACGCTCCCTCCTCGTCCTCACCTTCGTCCCGTTCCTGGGCTTCGGCATGCAGTCCTACGGCGGCGAGATGGCGCTGCGCGTCTTCATGTTCGCGGTGCCGGGCGCGGCCCTGCTCGCGGGTCTCGCCCTCTTCCCGCGCACCGGCGTCACCGCCAAGGAGCGCGAGAAGGACCGGATGAGCCTCGCCCCGCTGGCCGCGCTGGTCGCGGGCCTGCTGCTCATGAGCGGCTTCCTGGTGGCCCGTTGGGGCAACGAGGGCTTCGAGCGGGTGCGGCCCGGCGAGGTCGCCGCCATGAACTACGTGTACGCCCACGACAAACCGACCGTACGGCTGCTGTGGCTGAGCGACGACACGGTCAACGACGTGACGCCGGCGATGCCGTGGGGCGCGAAGGACATGGAACGGGTCAACTACGTTCCCACGCTGGCCCCTTCGGACCCGGTGCTGGTGTCCGGTCTGGTCAAGGCGCTCAAGGACGCGGGCCCGAACTCGTATCTGATGCTCAACAAGAGCCAGGTCGTCGCGCTCCAGCTGGACGCGGGCTACTCGGCGACCTGGGAGACCCGGCTCATCCAGAACCTGGACAACCGGCAGGAGTTGAGGAAGGTCCTCGTCAACGACGACGTGACCATGTACGCGCTGCGCAAGCAGCCGGCCGGTGCGGTCCCGAAGCCCGATCCCGGGCCGATCGGACCGCAGATCACCTGGACACCGTGGTCGGTGGTGGGCGCGCTGGCCGCCCTCGCGCTGATCCTGATGCTGACGGCCCGCGAGGTCGTCCGGGTCGCGGTGCGGCCGAGTGTGCGTCAACTGCGCTGGCTGCAGAGCAGTTTCTGGTTCTCGCTGCCTCTGCTGGCGGTGCTGCTGGCTTCGCTTGTGCAGCGGTTCCTGACGATGAAGTAGCGGGGTTCTACGAGGTCAAGTGGCTTATCGGGTAAGCCACTTGACCTCGTAGGCCGCCATGTCGAACTGCTTGCCGTCGACCTTCGCGCTGATCTGCCGGTCCAGGGTGTTCACGACCAGGACCGCCTTGTCGGTGGCGAGGACCTTGACGTTGGGCACGTCGTCCGCCGCGACCGACACGGTCTCCAACTTCGTACCGGGCCCGAAGGCCGTGTCGAAGCGGGAGACCAGGTCGTACATCGGCAGTTGCTTCCCGCCGTCGGAGCTGTCGGTCGGCGTCCACAGACAGCCCGCGCAGTCCGTGCCCTTCTCGTTCTCCGGGTTCCAGTAGAAGCCGGAGGTGGCGCCGCCCTTGGCCATGGCGATCAGGCCGGCGGCCTGGACGGCGACGCGGCGGGTCTCGGACCAGCCCTTGCGGTCGTCGTTGCCGTCGGCGGGCTCGACGTAGTACTCGGCCCACCACAGCGGCAGGTCGTGCGTCTGCTGCCGTACCCACTCGCTCACCGCGGTGAGCTTGTCGGTGGCCCCGAACTCGTTGGGCAGCAGTTCGTCGTCGTTGGTGTAGCTGGAGCCGTCCACGACCACGAAGTCCGCGCCGACCTTGTTCTTGTTCCAGTAGTCGAAGGCGTCGATGATCCGCTGGTCCATCGCGCCCCAAGTCCCCTTGAAGGTGCTGGAGGCGTTGGCGTCGCGCGGGTCCACGCTGTCCATCACGAGATATGGTCCGCCGACCATGATCTTCGGGTTGACCTGCTTCAGCGCCTTGTAGACCAGGTTGTAGAGCTTGGTGTAACCCTCGTAGTCCCAGCGCTGTTCGGCGTTGTTCCAGAAGCCCTTGAACTCGTTCCACACGATGAAGTGGGTGACGTCCGGGTACCGCTTGGCGACGGTCGCGGCGAGCGCGGCGAACTCCGCGTAGTGGTCCGGCTTCGGGGCCGTCTCCAGCGACGCCTGGCTCCAGTTGGTGTTGTCGACGCCCGCCTTGCCGCCCTTCATCCAGTCCGGGGAGCAGCACAGCGTGATGACCGGGGTGCCGCCCGACTTGCGGACGAAGTCGATGCGGCGGTCGAGGGTGCCGAAGTCGTAACGCCCCTTCACCGGCTCGGGGTTGTCGGCGCCCCAGCCCATGATGGCCTGGTCCTGCGGGAGTTGGGACTTCGCGAGCAGTCCCTCGACGCGCCCGGTCGCCGTGTCGCTGCCCTCGTCGGCGCTGTACTGGGTGTGGGTGAAGCCCCAGCCGACCTCCGGCCGGTCCTCGTCGGGCGGGGTCGCCGGAGTGCCGTGCACCTTGTCGCCGTCGCGCGAGGTGCCCGCGGTGCTTCCGCCGCCGGGAAGCGTGTTGATCAGGGTCACGATCAGAGCCAGTGCGGCCACACCCACGCCGAGCAGCGCGGTGAGCCGCCACCGTCGTGCCCCCGAATTCCACCCATGACGTCCCATCAAGGGCAACAGTAACGTCGGTGCACGGGGGTGGGGCAGGCCTCCACATGCACAGGCTTGTAACAGGACCGAGGGGATACGTGACGGACACAGAGCGGACACATCGGAGGCGGCGGGCGGAGCCGACACTCGGAGGCGCACTGCGGAAAGCGGGTGCACGGGGCGTCCGCGTGCCGGATCATGGCCCCATGTCTGCTAACCCGCACGACGCTCTGCCGATCCGGCTCAACGTCGACGACTCCGACTCCCCGTCCGATGTCGTCGACGCGCTGTTCCTCGGCCGCTTCGCGACGGGCGAGCAGCCGTACTCGCACGCGGCGAACATCGACCGTGTACGGTCCGGGGCGACCCTGCTCCCGCCGGGCGCCCGCGTGCTGCGCGCCGCCCGTGACGACGACCGCAGTGCGACGCTCGCGGAGGGCGACGGCTGGACCCTGCTGATCTCCCGCTGGAACCGGGGCGCCGACGTCACGGTCACGGCGACCAGCGAGGAACTCGCCGAGAAGGTCCTCGGCCAGGCGACCGACGGCGCGGCGGACGAGCCCGAACCGCAGCCGGAGAACGTGACGATGGGGTTCTGGTACGTCTCCCCCAGGCGCGGCCCGCACCGCACGACCCGGCAGATCTCCGCGGGCACGTGGGACGAGGTGCGCCCGAACTACACGGGTCCGGTGGCCGATGCGATGGACACCCTGATGAAGACGACGCCGGAGGACATCGCGGGCCGGCTGCTGTTGCTGCACGGCCCGCCGGGTACCGGCAAGACCTCGGCGCTGCGCACGCTGGCGCGTTCCTGGCGGGACTGGTGCCAGGTGGACTGCGTGCTGGACCCGGAGCGGCTGTTCAGCGACGTCGGCTATCTGATGGACATCGCGATCGGCGAGGACGACACGACGGGGAAAGGGCGTTGGCGGCTCCTCCTCCTTGAGGACTGCGACGAGTTGATCCGCGGCGAGGCGAAGCACACGGCCGGCCAGGCCCTCTCCCGCCTCCTGAACCTCACGGACGGCCTCCTCGGCCAGGGCCGCAACGTCCTGGTGGGCGTCACCACCAACGAGGACCTGGAGCGCCTGCACCCCGCCGTGGTCCGCCCCGGCCGCTGTCTGGCCCGTATCGAGGTCGGCGCGCTCACCCGCAAGGAGTCGGTGAACTGGCTCGGCACGGAGGAGGGCATCGGCCGCGAGGGCGCGACCCTGGCGGAGCTGTACGCACTGCGCCGGGGCACCCAGCCGACATCGGTACCGGACCAACGGGAGGGGGCGGACGCGGGGTTGTATCTGTAAACAGCTCAACTCCTCCGTCCGGCCGCCATTTGTCTCCGCCGCAACGGCGCTCAGCCACAACAGCGGATCCCGGCGGTGCCGAACTCCCCTCACCCTGCCGTGTAGGCCGCCCGCAGGGCATCCCGCACGGCCGCCGCCGCATCCTCCTGCGTAAGCCCCAACCGCCGGACCTTCTCCGCATAAGCCTGCGCAGCCAACGCCGCCTCCCGCTCCGCCGCCGAGCCCGCGGCAGCGATCAGCGTGCCGTTGCGGCCCCGCGTCTCGATCACGCCGTCCGTCTCCAGCGCCCGGTACGCCTTGGCGACGGTGTTCGCGGCGAGGCCGAGCGACTCGGCCAGCCCTCGTACCGTGGGCAGCCGGTGGCCGACCGGCAGCGCTCCGGACCGGGCCTGCTCCGAGATCTGGGCGCGGATCTGCTCGTAGGGCGCGGCACTGTCATCGATGTGGATCTTCAAGGTCACGGCCCGATTGTCCCGCACCCACCGGAAAATGAGAGGCACTGCGGCGCGGCTCCGCCGTAGCGTGCGACGACATGACAGTGACCGTGCGCGACCTGAACCCCGGCCTCCGAGCCGACCTGGAGGGCTTCGTCCGGGTCCGCCACCTCGCCCTCCCCTTCATGGTGTTCACCCCGGAGTCCGTAGCCTTCGACATCGCCCACGCCCATCCGGAGGCCAGGCTCCGCAGGCTGGTCGCGGAGGAGGACGGCGAGATCATCGGCACCGCCCAGGTGGGCATCGCCTACGACAGCCCGGAGCCGGGCCAGGCCTTCGTCAACGTGCATGTGCACCCGGAGCGCACCTGCCGGGGCGCGGGTGGACTCCTGGTCCGCACCGCCGAGGAACACCTGGCCGCCGCGGGCGCGACCCGGCTCCACTCCTGGGTCCTGGACGAACCGGCCAACCGCGCCTTCGCCGAGCGCTTCGGCTATACGGCGAGCCGCTCCGCGCACTTCTTCCGCCTGGACCTGGCGCACGGCACCCTGCCTCCGCTCCAGGATCCGCCGCCGGACGTGGAGATCCGTCCGGGCTCGGTCTTCTCCGCGGACCCGCGCCCCCTGTTCGAGCTGGACACGGAAGTGACGCTGGACGAACCCAGCGACATCGACGCCGAGCTCACGGATTTCGAGGCCTGGCTGGACGAGACCTGGCGACACCCCCTGTTCAGCGCCGAGTTGACGTCCGTGGCCGTCGTCGGCGGACGCCCGGCGGCCTTCAGCGCGGTCCGCGCGGACGGCGGCACGCGCTACTTCACCGCCATGACCGGCACCGCCCGCGCCCACCGCGGCCGGGGCCTCGCCAAACTCGCCAAGAACGACTCACTGCACCGCGCCCGCGCCGCCGGATACGCGGAGGCGTTCACGGGCAACGACACCGGCAACGGGCCGATGCTCGCGATCAACAAGTGGCTCGGCTACCAGATCTGCGCCGCGGAGGTGCGCTATGTCCGTGAACTCACCTGATCCCGCACGCCAGTTGGACGTCGTTCTGGTCAAGGCGGGCCGGACGAAGATCCGTTACCCGGCCGAGCTGCTCTTCGACGACGGCATCCGCCTCGCCGTCCGTGCCCCGTGGGCGGGTGACGGCGTCCGCGACTTCGGCTTCGTGCGGTTCGAGCCAGGCGACGTGTTCACCGAGTACTACTGGCGGGACCGCTGGTACGCGGTGAAGGAAGTCCGGGACGGCACCGGGAAGTTGAAGGGCTGGTACTGCGACATCACCCGCCCCGCGACGCGCTCCGGCGCCGAACTCGTCGTGGAAGACCTCGACCTGGACCTGTGGCGATCCGCAGACGGCACGGACGTGATCCGGCTGGACGAGGACGAGTTCGAGGAGAGCGGGCTCGCCGTGTCGGACCCCGTGGCCGCGGCGGCGGCCGTCGCGGCGCTCGACGAGTTGGAGGGGCTGGCCCGTGCGGGCGGGTTCGACGCGCTGCTGCGGTGAGGCCCGCTCACTCCATGGCGACCACCGCGTACCGCTCGTCGGCCACGGTCTTCCCCCACAGCAGCGGGTCGTCCGACAGCCGCTCCACGCGCACGTGCCCGGCGACGGGTGCCAGGAGCTCGGTGAGGCGGTCGGCGGGTATGCCGACCGGGCTCACCGTCCCCCAGCGGCCCTCGATCAGCACGAGCCGTCCACCGGGGCGCAGCAGGCCGCGCCAGTGCCGCAGGACCCGGGCGGGGTCGGGCAGCGACCACAGCACATGCCGTACGAGGACGACGTCGTAGCGCTGCTCGCCCACCGGAGGTGTTGCCGCGTCACCGATCAGGAACGCCGCGTCACGGCCGGCCAGCTTCGCGCGGGCGAGGTCCACCATCGCCGGGGAGAGGTCCACGCCGGTGATCCGGTGTCCCTGCTCGGCCGCGAGGAGCGAGAGGGTGCCGGTGCCGCAGCCGAGGTCGAGGACGTCGCCTGCGGCGGCGGGCAGCCAGCCGCGCAGCCGGTCCGCCCAGGCCCGGCGGATCTCCGGGTCGCGCAGGCCGTGATCAGGCTCTTCGTCGAAGGTCGGGGCTTCCGCGTCCCAGTCCACGCTCGCTTCAGATTCACTCATGGGCCCAGCGTGACACCCGCCACTGACAGTCCCATCGTGACAGCCACCACAGACAGACCCGCTTCGATGAGTCACCCTCCCGGGAACGGTCTACCTCGTGAGAACACGAACCCGGGTGGACACAAGGAGGCAGCCATGCGCCGCGTAACCGTGCAGAAGCCCCTGAAGAAGTCGGACGCCCGCCGGGTGCGGGACGAGGCCGACGAGCGCCCTGTCGAGCGCCCCGAGGTCCGAAAGGACATCGCCCGCACCTGGTGGCCGGACGGCTGAGTCCGGCCGGAGACCGGCCCGGTCGTCAGTCCAGCCGCTTCCGGTAGTGGATGCGGTCGTAGGGCCCGTCCGTGCGCCGCTCGACGACCTCGTAGCCGAACTTCGGGTAGATCTTCTGGTTCTCCCACATCATCGCGTTGGTGTAGAGCCTGACCTCGGGCAGCCCGAGCGCACACGCGCGTGCGTCCACGAACTCCAGCAGCCGCCGTCCCACCCCCGTGCCGTGCGCGTCGGGGTGGACGGCGATGCTGTCGAGGAACAGGTGACCGGTGCGCTCCTCGATCACCACGAGCCCGGTCACGGGGTCCCCCGTCACGAAGACGCGCCCGGCGGCCACGTTCGCCATGTGGTCCGCCTCCATGGGCTGCGGCACCACACCGATGCGCGCGATGTAGTGGTGGTACGCCATGTCGGTCACGGCCTTCACGGCCGGTACGTCGGCGGGGACGGCCGCGCGAACGCCGGTGGTCATGAGCGGTGCTCGGCGGTGTGCGTACTGATCACGAGCATCCGGACGCCTTCCGCGCTCGTCCACGGCCCGTGCTCCATCTCCGGATGGCGGTACGCGTACATGCCCGCGGTGAAGGTCTCGCCGAGACGCAGATCGGTGAGGTCGCCTTCGAGGACGTACACCTCCTCGAAGTAGTCGTGCCGGACAGCACCTTGGGCGCTGGTGTCGGTCCCAGGCTCGTAGTGCTGGAGCACGGTGGAGTCCCCGGAGACCGGATCCACGGCCAGCTCCTGCTCCCACACACCGGCGGGCGCGCCGGCCGGCCGCCGCCAGGGTGCCTCGGGGCGATGGAACTCGGACTGCGGTCTGCTCATCTGCGACACCTCTCCACACAGCGGACTTGTCGAAGGACGAGATCGTCACTGTCTACCCGCATCGTCACACGGTGCCGACAGACCTCTTGCGCGAGATGTGTGAGTGCGCCACGGAGCGCATCGACATCCTCGTGTACGCCGGCATCTACCTGCCAGAGGACCCTCGCTTCTTCTCGACACTGAAGAAGAAGGCCGAGAGCGGCGTCCGCATCCGACTGCTCATGGGCGATCCACAGTGCGAAGCCGTCGTGCGACGCGGCATCGACGAAGGGCATCGCACTATGGACGGCAAGATCCTCAATGCGCTGGTCAACTACCGCCCGCTGTTCACCAGTCACCCCGAGAGCGCTTTCCGCCTGCACGACACCGTGCTCTACAACTCGATCTACTGCGCCGATGACGAGATGTTGGCCAACACGCACGTGTACGGCATAGGCGCCTACCTGGCGCCCGTGTTTCACCTACGGAGGCTCCCCGGAGGCGGTCTGTTCGACACTTTTGCCAATAGCGTTCAGCAGACCTGGGAAGGCGCCAGGCCAGTGACCGAACACGACATCACGGGAGCTTGAGCATGGGACGCATCGACTATCTGCACGATCCGGATGCTCCGCCGGCCAACTCGGTTGTGCCTTCGGTCGTGGCGCTCGTCCAGAATGACGCGGGCCAGGTGCTCATGATTCAGCGGTCCGACAACGGACGTTGGGCGCTGCCCGGCGGTGGCCACGATGTCGGCGAGTCCATTAGTGACACGGTGATCCGTGAAGTCTGGGAAGAGACGGGGGTCAAGGCCGAAGTCGTCGACCTGTCCGGTATCTACACGGACCCTGGGCACGTCATGCAGTACGACGACGGCGAGATCCGCCAGCAGTTCAGCATCTGCTTCCGAGCGCGGCCTGTCGGCGGCGAGCTGCGTACGAGCAACGAGACGACGCAGGTCCGTTGGGTTGACCCAACGGACCTGCGGGAGCTGGACGTCCACCCCACGATGCGGCTCCGTATCGAGCACGCCATCGACCGGACGCGTACCGCTCCCTACATCGGCTGACGCTTGGCGGCGGCGACGCGTTCGAGGACGCGAGACGTGCAGCCGAGGATCTCGGGTTCGGCCCGCCGGATGAACTTACCGATCAGACTCTCCGGCCCGTACCGTCCGGTGATCTCGTTGATCCGGTCGATCGGGTTCGTGGGAGTCCCGTCCGGTGTGGTGTTCATGTCGCAGTAGCAGAGCGCGTCGTTCAGGTCCGCACTCTCGCGGGGGAACTCGCTCTCCAACTCCTCACGCAGGTCGCGCGCTTCCGCCTCCAGCCAGGAACAGGAGTGGTGGGCAACCAGGTTGATGACCCGCTCGTCGGCGTTGGCCGTATCCCGCAGGTAGCGGGCGCCGTCCAGAGGATGGAAGCCCGTCTTGGCCAGGTCCGGTGCATAGCCGATGTCGTGCAGTACTGCCGCGGCCTCCAACAGATCCGCGTCCTGGTCAAGAACGAGAGCGATCGTGCGTGCCCTCTCAGCGACCCCTTGGCAGTGCTTCCACCGCCGCGGCAGCGGCTCGGCGAGCAGGGACTCAGCCAGGGGATAGGCCCACTCCGTCAACGTCGGCAAGCTACAAACGCTCCTCTCGCGTCGGCACGGCGCGGACTGTCCGCACCCTGCCCTGTCCTCCCCCCGCCAGCACGCCGGCGGTCTCCAACTTTTCCAGAGCTTTGGTCACCGTGGGACGGGAGACCCCGAACCGTTCGGCGAGCGCGGAAGCACTCGGGAACGCTTCCCCTACCGCGAGTCCGTCAGCCGTGACAATGTCTGCGATTCGCTGATCAAGCGGACGCCGGTCGACTCGACTGCCTAGAAGGCTGCTGAAAATGTTGGGAGTTCTGGCCCCGGTCCAGCAGGGTCGGGGCCAGTCTTGTAGGCATGCAGGGGGAATGGGCCGGGGAGATGGCCGGGCCGGATGTGTGGGAGACGTGCCGGGAGTTGATCCCGGCAGGGAGCGTGTTCGCGTTCCTGGCCGAGCAACGGGAGGCACTGTTCCCGCCGTCGATGTTCGCCGATATGTATCCCTCGTCCAACGGTCGTCCGAGTCTGCCGCCGCAGGTGCTGGCCGCGACGGTGGTTCTGCAGAGCCTTCAGGGGCTGTCGGACTTCGAGACGGTCCAGGAACTGCGGTGTGACCTGCGGTGGAAAGCGGCCTGCGGGCTTGGCCTGTACGACATGGCGTTCGATCCGTCGCTGCTGACGTACTTCCGGCGCCGTCTGCGCCACTCGGCCGATCCGACGCGGATCCGGTGGCCACCCAGGACACCGTCACCCAGATCATCTCCGCCATCCGCCGGGTGATCCGCGAGGTATCCGGAGCCCAGGAGGTGGCCGCGGAGCACTGCCACGCGCACGACTACACCGACCCGGGCAAACCGAAGATCGCCTGGAACGACGAGCAGGCGCGCGCCGTGCTGGTCGATGCGCTGGTCACCGACGCGATCAGTCTGCTCGGGCACCTGCCGGAGCAGAAGTTGGGTGAGAAGGCCGCGGACGCGGTGGGCCTGCTGGCCCTGGTTGCCGGACAGGATGTCGAGCCGGCTCCCGACTCCGACGGACGCGACGGGCGCTGGCGCATCGCCCAGCGCACCGTGCCCGGCCGGACAGTGTCCACCGTCGATCCCGACGCCCGGCACATCCACAAAAACCGCACCCGCCACCAGGACGGCTTCAAAGGACACGTCTCCTTCGAGCCGGAGAGCGGGCTGTTCACCGCCGTCGTCCTCACCGGCGGCCATGGTCCCGGCAGCCACGAAGCGGCCGTTGCCGGTGATCTGCTGGGCGAGGAGGACGGCGCATTAACCGTGCTTGGCGACTCCGCCTACGGGACCGGCGACCTGCGCGAACAGTTGCAGGCCGCGGGCCACACGCCGGTGATCAAGCCACCGCCGCTGCGGCGAGTGATCCCTGGCGGCTTCACCATCGACGACTTCCGCATCGACCCAGCGGCCTCCACCGCGACCTGCCCGGCCGGACGCACCGCCAACCTCGGCCAGGTCAAAGCGGACGGCGCCCGCACCGCCCAGTTCAAGCGGCTGTGCGCCGGCTGCCCCCTGCGAGGGCGCTGCACCACCTCCAAGACCGGACGCACCCTCAATGTCCATCCTCAGCACGAACTGCTGACCGCCGCCCGCCATCAGGCCGCCACCGATCCGGCCTGGCAGGCCGAATACCGCAGATGGCGGCCCCCGGTCGAACGCGCCATCGCCTGGCTGGTCGCCAAGGGCAGCCGCCGCGTCCCGCATCGCGGCATCATCGCCAACAACATCTGGCTCCACCACCGCGCCGCCGCCCTCAACCTCCGCCGCCTGATCAACCTCGGACTCACCCGAACCGGCACCACATGGCAACTCGCCCCGGCCACCGCATAGCGAAAAAGGCTGCCCGGCCCAGGCCGGACAGCCCCACAACAAGATTTTCAGCAGCCTTCTAGGCGACCGACGCGCCACCGCTCACCCGGCGCAGGTTCGGCCAAGCCCTCCTGCCTCAGCACCCCGTACGCACGGATGACAACGCCGCGTGAGACCCCGTGTTCACGCATGACCTCAGCCAGGGACGGCAACTCTGTCATCTCCGGGTCGCCCTCGATCAGCGCCTTCACTGAGTCGGCAACCTTCAGGAAGGTGCCCCGAGGGCTGGCATGTTGCGACACTCGCACCCCTTCTTGTTCATGCCGTAAAGCTTCAATGATTGCATACCACGAGGCCACCGAGAAGCAGGTTAGCGTGAGGAGTGGATTGGAATCAATAACTTTGGTCCAGTTGTGCCATTATAGAGAGTTCAAAAAGGCCACTATTTCATTCATGTCTATCCGGTCAAAATCACGAGGGTGGATTATCAGAGTCAACTCACGCGTAATTATGGACTTGCGTGACCGCGCAACGAAGGAAATGGTCAGCATTTTCACGATACTTTCGTAGTCCAAGTTATCGACCCTGGCGAGATCCGATCCGATAACCGGAATCGACACACGCTTCCGATTTCCAGTTTCGCCAATTACACCCCAAACGCGACTCAAGCTAAGCCACAACGCGTCTACACTAGATTGTGCAGCTAGATTATTTCCCATTCGCGAATATGCGACACAGTAATATCTTGTTTCAAATGAACCCAGTACTGCAACTGTCCCTAGCGGGTATCGGACTAGCCGACCCTTAGGCTTCACCTCCCGGGTCTCTACGCCTTCTACTGCATGCCCACTGAGTGCTGCAGTTAGGTCCCGACTGAGCGTATCGACATCCCCCGAGTAGACTCTCTGCAGAAATTGCGCCTGCACACTTGTGGGCGCAATTATTTCCGCATCACTGGAATCCGTGTCAAATGTGTCAGTGAATCCAATGATTAGGTGTGAATCTTCCTCAAAGATATCTCCCCTCTTTACCGTGACTCTGAATGACGGGTTTCTAAATTCTCGGGTAACCGTATTCTTGGGCAGTGCTCGAATTATCCCGAATACGAGAGAAGTGGCAATCATGGCAATAAGCGAACGGCCACCCTGCAATACAGTAAGCGGGTACACGGCAAGCATTAGCTGAACTAAGCCAGAGACTCCAGCGAAGGTCACTGATGAATATGTAGCAACGA
This sequence comes from Streptomyces sp. W16, assembly GCF_033194735.1. Classification (NCBI taxonomy): domain Bacteria; kingdom Bacillati; phylum Actinomycetota; class Actinomycetes; order Kitasatosporales; family Streptomycetaceae; genus Streptomyces; species Streptomyces sp. W16. The sequence goes on along the minus strand of NZ_JAWOAI010000181.1, from coordinate 4,253 downwards.
GCTTAACGTTGCGACGTGTCGCATAGTTGCCCAACACTGCAATTATTTCCTATGAATTGGAGCGCATTAGAAGGGTGCCAGCACTACGCTGTTTCCGGGGGACAGATTGGACGTTCTAATGGTCGCCGAAACGCGCGCCCGTGACGCGATTGCCTGCAGTTGCGTCACGTTCTGTTGGGCTGCACTGAAACCCTCGTCAGTCACGATCATCGTGATATCTGCATACGCTTCTGTTTTAATTCGAGTCTCGATAATGTTATCTGGACCGACAACGCTGGTGATTGCGTGCCGCAGGATCTCTACCGATTTATCGCCGCCTTCATTTTCATTGTGGGTGTTGATCGTCACCGCGCTGGGATCGTTGATTACGTATCGAGGAGCTTGATTTTCCCCTTCGATTCGAGAGATTTGTTTGGTCATGCTATTAATTCGAGAACTTTGTTCCCTTACGAGCGCAACTAGCTCGTTAAGGATTTCTGGAGTGTCACGCTGGGGGGCTGAAGAGGAAGGGCGAGATTCTCGAATTACATTCAATTTCTCCTCGATATCGCTCCAAAATCTATCGAAGGTCACTTGAAGGCGATCAGAATCAATTACCGTCTCACAGTTTTCGTTGAGGCATTTTACTAGCGCCCATACTTCATCACGTGACGTGCTCTCTGTAGCTTGGAACTGTGCGACTGGGCCCGAGAGATCCTTTACTTCTAGATCAAGTAGAAATGGAGCCAGCATACTTTCTCCCAGCTCGCGAGAAAGCGCACCTGCTTCAAAGTTAATCCAAGGGGCGTGTTGATTTTCCCGTGTCACGCAAACAATCCCAAAGGTGGAGTCTTGGAGTTTGCTCGCGATCTTGTCTAGTCCCCTCTCTCCTTTAGAGATGTCTTGCGACGAAACGAAAGGGGCGATGCCCTGGTTCATGAAAGGTAGCCAGTCTCGAAGGGCCTCAGCACAAAGCCTGGAGGCGGCTCCGGACCAGCTCAAGAAAACGCGCACTTGTTTATCCCCCGTTCAGAAGTTCTAGGACGCTTGCTGCCGATGCGTGCCGTACGTCTCGGCCGCGCTTGTCAACTGTAGTGGGCAGAGTGACAAGCCGCTCCTTCCTTCTGTAAGAACATGTCCTGACGCGCGCCTAGCCTTCTCGGGTTCGAGTGCTGTCGCCGCCGCGCGCCACCATCGGGATGGCCAAAACCGGCCGACAACAGCGAACGACCTTGTACACGCCGTGCGTAGGTTTGACCGCCTGTGTCGTTGTCCTCCCGGATGGAGCCCCGTTCTGGGATGCTGCATCACGCGGAACGAATCGAGCCGCGCGTGTTGCCATTGCCGAGGGGGACGGCCATGGATTGGTCGATGTCCATCACGTACGGCGCGCTGGGTGGCCTTGTCGTGGAGGTCGTGGTCTTCTACGGCCGGATCGCGACATGGCAGGCGGCCCGGCATCAGGCCCTCACGAGCAACAAGCGACGGAAGCAACTGCCGCGCCTTGACAAGTACGTTGATCCTGCCTCTGACGCGCTGGCCGCCCTTACCCGGGTGTCGCTCGGTGCTGGAGCTGGTTTGCTCTTCGCCCCGCAGTTGACTGGGGCGCTCGCCACAGTTGCGGTGGGTGCGTCGGCGCCTGCGCTGCTGCGGCAGTTCGGCAGCGCGCGGAGCCTTCAGGCGGTCATCGGTGGGGCTGTTCCCCAGGCGGTCGCGCCTGCCGTGCTTGCTCCTGTGGGTGGTGAGGATGCCGTGGGCTTGCCGAGCGGCACGGAGGTGCTTGAGCAATGAGCCGGCTCGCCGAGCGCTACTGGGCATCGCTGACGGACTTCCGTCCTGAAGCGCTGGACCACCTGATTGAACACGGGCGGCGACGAGATCTGCCCCTGTGGCGCAGGTACCTTGCGTCGCTGCTCGATGTCGAGGTGATTGGGCAACAGGCGGTCGAGACAGAGGACTTGGATCAGCAGATGGTGGTGCGGGATGCGCTGACGTCCACCGCCTATTACACGCTCGACTCGACCGTCTATGTGGGGGCGGAGGCCGCGATACGGAGAAACGGGCGGCCTCTCCTGGCGTTCGTGGTCGTCGCCGCCCTCGTCGTCGCTGCCTCGGTCAGTGCGTGGCTGCTGACGTCCGCATTCGAGCGGTACGGTACGCCCAGCGGGCCAGCGTCACGGGCACCCACGGGCCAGGCAACCGGAACCTCCCGCACCCCGAGTCTGCTTTCGGGTACGCATCAGGAGGCGGGCGGGTTCGCGTGGGCTACGCCCACCGGGTGGCGGCGGGATCTGAAGCCGGGGGCGGAGGTGCACTACACGTCCCCGGACGCCACTCAGGAACTCGTGGGCAAGTCCTCGCTCGCCCGAGGCGACCTGATGCAGACCTGGGAGGCCGCGGAGCGCAACGCCCATCAGGGGCAGAGCTACCAGAAGATCCGCCTCGACAACACGACGTTCCGCGGCTACCCGGCGGTGATCTGGGAGTACACGTTCACACTCAAGGGCGTCCCCTGGCACGCCCGGCTGCTGGGCTTCGACGAGGGCGGGAAGGCGTACCAGATCAACACCTGGTACCAGCCGGACGTGGAGACCCAGGCCCTGAAGACCTACGACAAGGTCAAGAACAGCTTCATCATCCTCTGACGGGCGTGCTGCCCGTGAACAGGCCGGGTACTACCGCACGCAAGGGTGGAAACATCCCAGGAGCATCGAGGTGTACGGCATGGGATGGTCGGGGTGTATCCCCAACCATGAGACGCCTTCCCCCAGGTGCCCCCGAGTTGAGTTGACGAAGGAGAAGTGGCTGCTCAGCAGCGGATGAGTCAGCCTGCTGTAAATCTGCCGATGCGCATCGGCGGGGCCGTCTGTGGGCCGTCGAAGGGCGGCCCAAGGTGACCAACGACGACCAATGACGACCGCACGGTCAGTGGCCAACGCTGCATCGACGTCGATCGCCTGAGGCCGCTCGCGGACCGCAACACTTCCTGCGCAACAAGAGGCGGGCTCAGACCTGTCTACGGAGCCGCGGGCGCAGGTGAGCAAGGCAGACCCGGGAGCCAATCCGGGAGCCAACAGAGGCATCCGACCGCGGACGAACACGAACTGCCACGGACAGTAGAGCCGCTCGGACGCAGGTGAGCCGAGGGGGTGCCCCTCCCCTTCCTGAGCCCTCGGTTAGCCCTGCCTTAACACGACCATAAGGATCTCCATCCTCCGTCTCCAGCAGGCGATTCCGCGGTTTCCAGGGGCTAGCTTCTGATCACCCCACGGGATCCGTCCCCCGCGCCGAGAACCGTCCGAGGAGTTGGAGTTCCGCCATGCTCGCACGCCGCAAGGCCGCCGCTGCCGCCGTCCTCGGCATGGCTCCCCTCGTACTGACCGCGCTCGCCGCGGCGCCCGCGGCGGCGCACGGTTCAATGGGTGATCCGGTCAGCCGGGTCGCGCAGTGCTACGCGGAGGGCCCGGAGAACCCGAAGTCGGCCGCGTGCAAGGCGGCGGTCGCGGCCGGCGGCACACAGGCGCTCTACGACTGGAACGGCATCCGGATCGGCGACGCCAACGGGCAGCACCAGACGCTGATCCCGGACGGCAAGTTGTGCAGCGCGAACAACGCGGAGTTCAAGGGCCTCGACCTGGCCCGCGCGGACTGGCCGGCGACCAGCGTGAGCAGCGGCTCGTACACCTTCAAGTACCGCGTGACCGCGCCGCACAAGGGCACCTTCAAGGTGTACCTCACCAAGTCCGGCTACGACCCCGCGCAGCCGCTCGCCTGGGCCGACCTGGACCTGGAGCACCCGGTCGCGACGGCCACCGACCCGGTCGCCTCGGGCGGCTTCTACACCTTCTCCGGCACCCTCCCGCAGCGCTCCGGCAAGCAGCTCCTGTACGCGATCTGGCAGCGCTCGGACAGCCCGGAGGCGTTCTACTCCTGCTCGGACGTCAGCTTCGGCGGGAGCGGGAACGGCAGCGGCACGGGGGCCAACGGCGGTGGTTCGGCGGGTAGTTCGACACCGACGCCCACCTCGGCCGTTCCAGCCCCGACCACTCCCGCGCCGTCCGCCTCCGCCCCGTCCGACGAGCAGATCGCGGCCGGTGCCGACAAGTCGACCGTCGAGCACCACGGTCAGGGGGACGCGGACGCGAGCACCTCGGCGGAGCCGGTCGTCGCCGAGGCCAACGAGCCGCAGGCGGCGGGGAGTTCGCAGAACCTCGCGGCGACCGGCAGCAACGACAGCTCGCCGTATCTCGTCATGGGCGGCGCGGCCAGCCTGG